>NZ_JBMJAR010000002.1:0-207786 GCF_049221845.1 Campylobacter sp. GB48 | reverse complement strand
AATATAGAAGAAAATATAGAAGAAAATATAGAAGAAAATATAGAAGAAAATATAGAAGAAAATATAGAAGAAAATATAGAAGAAAATATAGAAGAAAATATAGAAGAAAATATAGAAGAAAATCCCGCCAAAATGGATTCTTTTGATGAATTGCCTATGGTTGAAGAAATGGGCGAAAAGGAGATGAATTTTGATGATTTGCCTGAAGATGCTCAATTTATTGGTGAAATAAAAGATGATGATAGCATTGCAGAAGAAAATGAGCCTTTAGTAGAAGAACTTTTAGAGGATGAGGCTATGGATTTTGAGCCTGAAGAAGAATTAAGCACTCAAGATAAAATAAAAGAAGAACTAGCTGCTATTGATGAACTTGATGAGGAATTAAACGATCTTGATGAGGAAATGATGCAAGATTTTGATACCCAAGAAACAGGTAATAATGAAAATGCACAAGTTCTAGATATAGAGGAAAATATAGAGGAAAATATAGAGGAAAATATAGAGGAAAATATAGAGGAAAATATAGAGGAAAATATAGAGGAAAATATAGAGGAAAATATAGAGGAAAATATGGGCGCAATTTTAGATGATACACAAGATGAGTTTGCAAATTTAAATGAAAATGATATTATGTTAGCTTTAGGTGAAGAGCTTGCTCCAGTTATTGTAGAAAAGAAAGAAGAGAGCAAGATAAACACTGAAGAAAAAGTAGAAAATTTACAAGAAGATGAAATGGTAAATGAACTTAGTAAAAGCATAGCTCAAACTATTACTTCAAGTATTACTGATGATACTTTAAAAGCAGCCTTAAAAGGCATGAAAATGAATATAAACATTAATATAAGCTTTGATGAGGATAAACATTGAGTGGTCAAATTTTAATCATCTCAGGACCAAGTGGAGCAGGGAAGAGTACCTTGCTTCAAAGGCTTTTTAAAGAAAAAGATAATATTTATTTTTCTATTTCAAGTACAACAAGAGCTCCTAGGGAAAATGAAAAAAATGGAGTAGATTATTTTTTTATCAGCGAAGAAAAATTTAAACAAGGTATAGAAAAAGGCGATTTTTTAGAATGGGCTTTGGTGCATAAAAATTATTATGGCACTTCGTTAATCCCCGTAAAAAAAGCATTGCAAGAGGGTAAAAGTGTCGTTTTTGATATTGATGTGCAAGGTTTTTGTATAGCTAAAGAAAAAATGCCTGAATATATTACTTCTGTCTTTATTACAACCAAAAATAAAAAAGAACTTGAAAAAAGATTGCTTAAGCGAAATACTGATAAAATAGAAGATATTAGTAAAAGATTAGAAAATGCTAGTGATGAAATGGCTTATTTGGATCGATATGATTTTTTAATCATAAATGATGATCTTGAAAAAAGCTATAGGGAGTTAGAAGCAGTTTTTGAAGCTTCAAAGTTAAAAAGTACAAAACATGATTTAAAACAAATTCAAATTCAATGGAATAAAGGAGAATAAAATGCATATGCCAAGCGGAACTCAATGGTTGATTATATTACTTATTGTGGTGTTACTTTTTGGTGCAAAAAAAATTCCAGAGCTTGCTAAAGGCTTAGGAAAAGGTATTAAAACTTTTAAAGATGAAATGAACACAGAAGATGATAAAAAAATTGTTCAAGAAGATGCACAAAAAATTGAAAAAATCAATGAAAAAGATGTGCTTGTAAAAGAAAACAATGAAGAAGTAAAAAAAGCTTAAGGTAAAACATTGAAAACTTTAGTTTATAAAGAAATTAAAGAAAAACTAGGAAGAGATTTTATCTTAGAAAATCCTAAGAATAAAAATCTAGCTCATTTTGCCACGCCTTTGGCTTTTTCTTTGGCTAAGGAATTAAAGCAAAACCCTATGGTAATTGCTAATGATATTGTTGCTAAGTTAAAAGATTGTGATTGTTTTGAAAGTGTAGAGGCTTTAAATGGTTATGTAAATTTTAAGCTTTCAAGAGCTTTTTTAAATTCTTTAGCTACACAAGCTTTGAGCGATGGTGAGAATTTTGCAAAAGATGAGGCAAAAAACGAAAGTTTTTTACTAGAGTATGTTAGCGCTAATCCAACGGGACCTTTGCATATAGGGCATGCTAGAGGTGCTATTTTTGGTGATACCTTAACTAGAGTTGCTAGACATTTAGGATATAAATTTGATACAGAATATTATGTTAATGATGCGGGAAATCAAATTTATCTTTTAGGTCTTTCTATATTACTTGCAGTAAAAGAGCATTGTTTGAATGAGCAAGTTCAATATCCTGATGAGTATTATAAAGGCGAATATATCATAGATGTAGCAAAAGAAGCTTTTATTGAATTTGAAAAAGGTTTCTTTGCAGAAGAAAACATTCCGCAATTAGCACTTTGGGCTAAGGATAAAATGCTTAAAATTATCAAGAAAAATTTGGCCGATGCTAAGATATTTATTGATGCTTATGTGAGTGAAACGAGTTATTACAATGAATTAGAAAATACCTTAAAAGCTTTAAGAGAGCATGGCGGTACTTATGAACAAGATGGTAAAATATGGCTTGCATCAAGTGCTAAAGGTGATGAAAAAGATCGTGTGATTATCAAAGATGATGGAAAAGGAACTTATCTAGCTGCTGATATAGTTTATCATAAAGATAAAATGAGCCGTGGTTATGATAAGTGTATTAATATATGGGGAGCTGATCATCATGGCTATATAGCTAGAATGAAAGCTGCTATGGAATTTTTAGGTTATGATAGTCAAAATCTTGAAATTATTCTAGCGCAAATGGTTTCATTATTAAAAAATGGTGAGCCTTATAAAATGAGTAAAAGAGCAGGAAATTTCATCTTAATGGGTGATGTTTTAGAAGAGCTTGGTAGTGATGTGTTAAGATATATTTTTATTAGTAAAAAATGTGATACACATTTAGAGTTTGATGTAGATGAGTTTAAAAAAGAAGATAGCTCTAATCCTGTGTATTATATTAATTATGCTCATGCTAGAATTCATCAAGTATTTGCTAAAGCGGGTAAAAGCGTAAATGATGTTATGCATGCTAAATTTGAGAGTTTAAATGAAGATGGCATGAATCTTTTATTTGAAAGCTTAAATTTAAAAGCAGTGCTTAATGATGCATTTGAATCAAGAGCCTTGCAAAAAATTCCTGATTATTTAAAAAATTTAGCTTCTTTATTTCATAAATTTTATAATGAAAATAAAGTAGTTGGCTCAGATAATGAAGATGAGCTTTTAAAACTTTTTGCCATATGTGCTTTAAGTATTAAAACAGCTTTTGCACTTATGGGAATAGAAGCAAAAAATAAAATGAATCACGATTGATTTTGATCGTGATTTTTACTTTTTTTAATACTTCTTGTCATCATAAAGCTTTGTTCAAAAAATAAAAGTAAAGTTACACTTACTCCTACTGCTAAGGCTAATGTTACTGAAAGCGTTGTAAAAAAATGATCGAAAAATTGAATCAAGAAATTAGTCTTTTCGCTAATATCTTCTGAACGTATAAATGAAATAAGATATAAAATTGCTTTATAGGCATAAATTCCAGGTATCATAGGAATGAGAGCAGGAAAAGCTATAATTTCAGCAGGTGTTTTAAAAATCTTAGCTAAAAACAAACCAAGACAGCCTATGCTAAAAGAAGCTATAAAGGTTGCAATAGCCAAGGTTTGAAAGCCAAAATACCCCATCAAAGTAAAGCGCATGCCATGAGCTATAGCGGCTAATATGGCTGAGAGTATGAGTGTTTTAAAGGGCGGATTACACACATAAGCAAAGCCAAAACCTGTTAAAGCTGCAAAAAACATATCCCAAAGTATAGAAGAATAATCAATCATCTTAAAATCCCAAAATCACTAATGCTAAGAGTAGTATAAATTCCAATGGCAATACAGCACACCAATATCGCCACACTTATAATGCGACTAAGTCCCATGAGTATATGATCTTTTAAAATATCTATAATCGAGTTTATAAAATATACCCCGGGAATTAAATACAATATACTAGAACCCAAAGCAACATTAGCTTCTTGCACGAGTTTTAAATCTACCCCAAAAAATACAATAAAAGAGGATAAAAAAGAACAAATAATGTATTGAATTCTTAAATCAATTTTTATTCTAGTAAGTAAAACTCTCAGGCTAAAACCTACTAAAGTAGCCAAAAATACAAATAAACAGCCGTAAAAATCCCCTCCAAATAGCTTGCAAAATGCTGAGTTTGCCACTGAAACTAAAAATAAATTAGCTAAAAAAGGATTTTTTGTGCTTTGTTTGAGTTTTAAAAGAGAAAATTTAGCTTCTTCTAAGTTGTATTTATGATCATGAATTTGCCAACTTAACGCACTTAGTTCTAAAATCAGTTTAAAATTAATATGATTGTGCTTATTAGGTATGATATAGGTTCTTTGTATGGAATTATCACTTTTGTCAAAAATATTTAGTGTGGTATGGTGAAAGAAAAAATTCATATTAATCTCATAACCATATGCATTAGCTATTCTTCCAACGCACTTTGCCACTCTTGCTGTGTAAGTTCCAGCACTTAGAAAAACACTAATGTATTCGATTAAAAAATCCGTTAAATTTTGAATTGATGGTTTTTCCATAGTATTTTCTTTGAAATAATTTATAGGATTTTATCAAAAATCAAATATAAAATCATATAAATTTAAAGGTTTTTGGAAAATATATATTAAATTAAAGGAAATAATAAAACACCTAGCTAATGAAACTAGGTATTTAAAATAGAAATTTTAAGATACCTTTTTTCTTTTTTGGATATAGATATAAATAACCACAATTATAGTGGTAAAAATAATACAAGCTATAATAACAAAATGCAAATATTCTTTGATCAGATCTTCATTTTTACCCAAAACATAGCCTAATATAAGCAAGATTAAACACCAAATTCCAGCCCCCAAACTAGTATAAAATATAAACTTTTTCAAATTCATTCTTGCAAGTCCAGCGGGTAAAGAAATATATTGACGTAAACCAGGGATTAATCTTCCACTAAAGGTGGATATTTCACCATGTTTGTTAAAAAAGGCTTCAAATTGAGCAAATTTTGCTTCATTAACTCCAAAATATTTGCATATTTTCAAAAGAACTTCCCGTCCTAAGAAATAACATAAATAATAATTAAGCAAAGCTCCTAAAAGAGCTCCAAAAGTCCCACAAAGCAGGCATAGCCAAAAGTTAAGTTCGTTTTGATGGGCTAAATATCCAGCAGGTATCATCACTACTTCGCTAGGAAAGGGAAAAAAGGAACTTTCTATAAACATAAGAAAAATAATCCCCCAATAACCCCAATCTTTTGCAAGTGTAAGTAAAAAATCTATAATATCACTAAGCATAAATAACCTTTATTTTTTAAGCTAATGATATAAGTTTAGTTTTAATGTTTTAAAAATATAACATGGCTTTTGCGCAAATGACTATTAAAATACATAAAATCAATGCAATCAAGTGAGATTTTAAAGGGTCTTTTCTTTTTAAAACTTTTATAAAAAATAAAGAGTAAAAAGTCAAAACTAGCATTGTTATTAATAATAAAAGTTTGATAAATAAAAATATGCCAAAATTGCTTGCAAAAAAATCCCAAAAAGAGTTAATTTCATAAAAACTTAAAAGATAAAATCCACTCAATAAAAGCAAGATAAAAATACTAGCAAAGATAAAAATACTTGATTTAGTATAGGCTTTTTTGATTTTATCGCAATCTTCTTTACTTTGGTGTTTATAAGCAAAGTGATAAACACATACATCAAAAAATACATAAGCTATAAAAAATATAGCACAAATAAGATGAATACAAATAAAAATAAAATGCATAGTTAATCTCCTTAAAAAATCATAGCACAATTTTAAGGAGATGTAAAATTAAAGTTTTTCTAAAATTTGGATAGTTTTGATTTTATCTCCTGCTCTAATGCTATCTAGTACTTCTAAACTTTCTTTATCTTCAGGATTGATTTGTCCAAAGATAGTATGTACTCCATCCAAATGAGGTTGTGGACTATGACAAATAAAAAATTGTGATCCACCTGTATCTCTACCAGCATGAGCCATAGATAAGCTACCTCTTAAGTGTTTGTGTTTTTGATTGTCGCATTCGCACTCTATCTCATAACCAGGACCACCTGAACCTATACCATAAGGGCAACCACCTTGTATTACAAAATTTGGAATCACACGGTGAAAAACAAGTTCGTTGTAAAAACCATCATTAGCTAGGTTGGCGAAGTTACATACAGTTTGTGGTGCTTCATCAGGAAATAATTCTAATTTCATATCACCTTTTTCGGTGCTAATAATAGCAAAATTGTATTTTTTTGCATCTTTTGTGTCGATTTTTTTAAGCATTTTTTGCTCCTATTCTATGTTGGTGTAAACTGCTTGCACATCATCATCATCTTCTAATTTATCAAGCAATTTTTCAATATCAAGAAGTTGTTCTTCACTAAAACTTACAGGATTGTTAGCAAGATACTCAAGTCCTGCTTTTTTAAGCACTAAACCTTTTTTTTCTATGGCATTACTAAGTTCTCCAAAGGCAGTGTAATCACCTATAATTAGTAATTCTTCTTCATTTTGCTCAAGTTCTTCAAGCCCTGCATCAATGAGTTCAAGTTCAAGTTCTTCTAAATCTCCATCATATTTTTCAAGATGAAAAACAGCTTTATGTGAAAACATAAAAGTCAAAGAGCCATTTTGTAAAATTTCTCCACCATTTTTGCTAAAAATAGCTTTTACATTTGCTACTGTACGTGTAGGATTGTCGCTCATGCACTCAACAATGATTAAAGCTCCATGCGCTGCTTTTCCTTCATAGTGGATATTTTTAATATCAGCGCTATCTTTTCCACTTGCTCTTTTAATAGCTGCGTCAATATTATCTTTTGGCATATTGTTAGCTTTTGCAGTAGCTATGGCACTGCGAAGCTTTGGATTCATGTCAGGATCAGCTCCGCCTTCTTTTGCTGCTACTTGTATAGCCTTTGCAAGTTTTGGAAAAAGTTTGCTCATTTTATCCCATCTTGCTTCTTTAGAGGCTCTGCGATATTCAAACGCTCTTCCCATAAATTCTCTCTTTCTTATATTGTTTTAAAGTTAAAAGTATAAACTAAGAAGTCTAAATTTGATTTTAAAGGAGTAAAAGAGTGATTAGAAAAGCTAGGAAAGATGACGCTAAAAAATGCATACAATTGCTTGCCTTGGCAATGGATCATTTTATTTATAAACTTAGTGGTTATGATGAGTATCAAAAAGCCATAGAGGTTTTGGAGAATTTTTTTATCCAAGAGAACAATCGTTTGAGTTATGAAAATGTGTGTGTATATGAGGAAAATGAGGAAATTTTAGGCGCAATTTGTTTTTATGATGGAGCTTTGGCAGATGAGCTAGATAAGCCTTTAAATGAACATTTAGAATTTTTAGGAATTAATGAAAAGGTTTTAAAAGAATGCGAAGATGAATTTTATTTAGACAGTATTTGTGTGGATGAAAAAGCAAGAGGAAAAGGTATTGCTAAGAAATTGATTGAATATGCTTTCAATGAAGCTTTGAAAAATGGTAAAAAACTTTCATTAATCGTAGAAGATGAAAATATAAATGCAAAAATGCTTTATGAAAAAATGGGCTTTAAATTTATAAAAAATAAAATTTTTCACTCTCATAAATATGAATACAGAGAAAAAGGAGAATAAATGATTATAAAAACTAAAAATATTAATTGTCAAAGTTGTGTCAATTTACTCAAGGCCTCATTAGAAGATGAATTTGGTACCATGCAAATAAATGTTGAAACAAAAAGCATAGAGATTGACTTAAAAGCAGAGCAAGTTGAAGAGTTTAAAAAACAATTACAAGAATTAGGTTTTGAAATAGATAATGCATGAAGTAAAATTAAAAATAGGCAATATGACTTGTGTTAATTGCTCTAATGCTATAGAAAAAGTTTGTGCAAAAATTGATGGAGTAGAAGATGTAAGTGTTTCTTATGTCAATTCTAGTGGAGTGTTTTTGCTTAAAGATTTATCTTTGGAAGTAAAAATCAAAGCAAAAATCAAAGCTTTGGGTTTTGAGATATTACAAGAAGAGCAAAATTTATACGAGTTTAAACTCAAAGAGCTTAAAAATATGAAAATAAAGCTTATCATGAGTATAATTTTGAGCTCTATTGTGATGTATTTTGAAATGTTTGTTCAAGGAAATGTTTCTGCTTTAATTCAAATGTTTTTATCTATGATAGCGATTTTTTATTGTGGAAAAGGTTTTTTCATCCACGCTCTTAAAGGATTAAGACATAAAAATTTAGATATGAATACCTTGATATCTCTAGGTGCTTTTACTTCCTTTATATATTCTTTTTTTGTGTATTTTGAGGTATTTAGTAAAGATGGTTATTTGTATTTTAGTGGCGGAGCGATGATTATAAGCTTTGTTTTATTAGGTAAATACTTAGAAGAAAAGGCTAAATTTAAATCCTTAGAATATCAAAACAAATTAAAAAACATAGATATTAAAAAAGCTAATATAATCTTAGAAGATGGAAGTATAAAAAGCATACCCAGTGCTTTTGTAAAAGAAAATGATGTGATTTTAGTAAAAGAGGGTGAAAGCGTTGTCGCTGATGGGGTAATTATAGCAGGCGAGGCTGAGGTTGATGTGAGTTTTTTAACAGGAGAGTTTTTGCCGCTTTTTAAAAAGCAAGATGATGAGATTTTAGCAGGAACTGTGCTGATAAATGGAAGCTTAAAGATTAAAGCTAGTAAAAAGGCTATTGAAAGTTCATTAGAACAAATCAAAGATCTTGTTTTTAAAGCAGGTAATGTCAAAACACCTTTAGCAAACTTAGCTAATAAAATTTCAGCTTATTTTGTAGCTTGTATTATTGTTTTATCGCTTTTTGTATTTGCTTTTTGGTATTTTAAAGAAGGAATCAACGCTGCATTTTTACATGCTTGTGCTACGCTTTTAATTTCTTGTCCTTGTGCTTTGGGTTTAGCAACTCCTATAGCCATAGTTAGTGCTTTAGCAAATGGAGCAAGAAATTTTATCTTAGTGAAAAATCCAGCAGTATTAGAGAATTTAGCTAGTATAAAACTTGCTATTTTTGATAAAACAGGCACTTTAAGTCAAAATGATTTAAGCGTTTATAAGCATAATCTCTCTCAAGAAGATTTTCAAAAACTTACCCAAATTGAAAATTTAAGCTCACACCCAATCGCAAAGGCATTTACTAAAGAATTAAATGTAAATTTAAATTTGCAGGGAAAATTAAGTGTTTTGGTGGGGAGTGGTTTGCTTTATGAGGAAAATGATGATGTGTATTTAATAGGCAATGAAAAACTAATGCTTGAAAATGGCGTTGATATACAAAAAAATAAACAATTTTTGCAAGAATTTGAAGATCAAGCACCCATATGTTTGTATTTTGCAAAAAATAAAATTTGTCTTGGCGGGATTTGCTTGAAAAATGAACTTAAAAATGAAGCTAAGGATTTGATAGCAAATTTAAAACAAAAATATATAAAAAGCATTATTTTAAGTGGTGATAATGAAAAAAGTGTTGCCAAAATAGCAAATGAATTAGATATCGATGAATATTATTCTGACTTAAAACCCGAGCAAAAGCTTGATTTTATAAAACAAAAAATCAAAAAAGAAAAAGTGCTTTTTATAGGAGATGGTATTAATGATGCGCCTGCTTTAAATTTAGCTAGTGCAAGCATAAGTTTTTCCAAAGCAAGTGAGCTTGCTAAAAAAAGCGGAGATTTGATTTTGATAAAAGATGATTTATCTTTAATAGCTTATTGTTTTGAGCTTTCTCAAAAAACTAAAAACATCATCAAGCTTAATCTTTTTTGGGCTTTTATTTACAATGCTTTGTGTATTCCTATTGCGGCAGGTTTTGTGCCATTTATAACACTTAGTCCACATTTGGCAGCTTTGGCAATGTGTTTTAGTTCGGTAACAGTTGTATTGAATTCTTTAAGATTGCGTTAGATATTTCAGTTTTGTTTAATATTTATTATATTATATTAATATAATTTTAACAAAAAGGAGTATCATAATGAATTGCAATTGCGGTTTTTCTATGACGAGCATAGTAAGATATTCTAAAATGATTATCTTACTTACAGTTGCCTCTTTAGCGGCTATTGTTGTTTTTGGCAATATAACTGATTATAATTCAAATTTTCAGTTTGTAAAGCATGTTATGAGTATGGATACTAAACCTGATTATTTAGGTAATGCTATTGTTTATAGAGCTATTACAAATCCTACTATTCATCATGTTGCTTATATTTTTATTATCTGTTTTGAAGCTTTTATTATGCTAACTGCTTTAAAAGGTGCTTTGGATATGTTTAATGCAAGAAATTCAGATGCAAAAACTTTTCATGAAGCTAAAAAATTTGGAATTATTGCTTTAACTTGTTGTTGTTTGCTTTGGTTTTTTGGTTTTCAAGTGGTAGCTGCGGAGTGGTTTGGTATGTGGATGAGTAAAACTTGGAATGGCTTGCCTGATGCTACTAGATTAGTAAATTATATGCTTTTAGCTTTAATTTATATTGGTATCAAAAACGATGATTGATTTATCAAACTCCTAAAAAGGAGTTTGATTGTTAAAGTTCGTTAACAGCACGATATGCTTGATCGATTGCTGAATGCATATAAGCTGACCAATCAGAATCTGAATTTGCTATAACGATATTGCCAAAAGGTTTTCTTGCAAGCTCTATAGTTTTTTGTGCTTCTTCGCTATCATCAAAAAGACTGTTTTCTGTATATGAATAGCAGTGTCCCCAACGATTTACAACTATAGCCTTAATGTCTTTTTCATGATTAAATCCAGCTGAACCTAGCATACCTTGGAGTTGATCGCGAATAATTTTCTCATGCTCTTCAAAACTCATAGTGAATAATAAATTTCTGCCTACTCTAGCTCTATCCCTTGCGTCCATTCCATCAAGATCAATCCCTTGGATGTTTGCAAAAGCTAAAGGAGAGCAAACCATGTGAACACAAATAGGCTTTTTAGGATCTCTTGGGTGGTGATATCCTCCCATATCCACAGGATAATCAAGTTTAGTTCTAGCATAAGGCATTTTTGGTGAATAAATTTCATGAACCCCAAGTTTTATAAATGGTTCCCAATTGCTTATAATAACTTTAGTGTGTAAAAGAGAGGTTTTTACATTTTTGCTTAAAGCATCTTTTTGATCTTGTGGCATGCTTGGTACTATATATGGAATCATACTATTATAATTTGCCATTACAACTTTTTTAGCTTTTACTCTGTAATTTTTGCCTTTATTAATGTAAGTTACCAAAGCTCCATCTTTTGTATTTTCTACATTTATAACAGTGCTGTTTAATCTTAAACGTACTTTGTTTTTAGCAAGATCAAGTTTAGAATAATCAAAATGAGCCAAGGTAATCTCATCCATATCTTTGCCTTTTTTAGACACATCAGGAATTAATCTTCTAACCATTAATCTAGCAACAGTAGCATTGCCATCAGCACAGTGATGGATATATGGTTCTTCCATTTCAGCTAAAGCCTCTCCTTCGATTGGATCAAGACCAAGTTTATCAAAACCAGGTAAGAAAGAAACTCTAGCATCTTCACAAGAAACAGCATCAATACCTAAAGCTAAAAAGTCATCTGTCATACCTTCAAAGAATTTTACAGCTTGTGGTGAAAGTTTAACTTTTTCTTCTAAGAATTTTTTATAGCTTGTTTTTGCTACATATTCATCTCTTTGCTTTTTATCCATGCCTTTTAAATAGTCTTTTTCGCTTTTAAATAAAGCAATAAGGTCTTTTTTATCTTTATCATTAAGTGGAAAATCCCCTATAAAGGCTTCAATGCTTCTTCCGTTGCTTTTTTCTTCAGGAATATCATCGCAAATTACTTTTCTAGGATTACCATTTACAACTTTGTCTACTCCAAATTCAGACTTAGAAAAATACACACCTCTGCTAAGTTTTAAATCAGGGTAAAAATTTACATCAAAACGTTTAGCAAGCTCATCAATATCCACACCTAAAGATGATAGTAAGTCTACTACCTCTTTAGAATATAAAGCTTTTGGAGATTGGAAGGTTTCGCTACCACCATAACTTAAAATAGTACCATCTTCTAATTCTATTTCATTTCTTCTAGCGTGTCCACCAAAATCATCGTGATTATCAAGGATGAGAATTTTTTTATCTTTTCCAAATTTATTTTGATAAAAACAAGCAGCTGCTAAGCCACTAATTCCAGCTCCAACTACAACTAGATCATATTCTTGTTTAGGTTTGATAGCGCTAAAGTCAAATTTTTCACCATCTCTTAACATATGCGCAAACTCATAACTTGCATTGTTGCTACCTCTTAATCCAAGCCACTTTGGTGGGTAGTATTCTTTGGTAAAATCTTCAATTTTGGCTTCTTTACCGTATAATACTTGCAAAGGAGTCATTCCTGCTAGTATAGTTAAAGCCATTCCGTTTAAAAAGTCTCTTCTTTGCATGATTGTCCTTAAAATAAGATATACTACATCTTATTTTAAGGACAACTTTATATTATTTTTCTTAAACAATGTGTATTTTTGAAAGAAATTACAAAAAAGTTACTTTTTTTCTCTTTTTATAATTTTTATATAATTTAATAAGTAGAAAAATAAAGGCTAGGCTTAAAGCTAAAAAATGTGGAATTTGTGGTATTTTTGCAGATAAAAAATAATGCCAAGCTACTAGCAAAAAACAAAAATATCCGAGTTTTCTTATTTTACTTAATTTTTTAAAAAAATTAAAAGAGCTTATAAACATAAGTGAGAGTATGAAAAAGCATACAAAGCCACTAAATTCTAAATTTTTACTAAAAGTCTCTTTGAAAAAAAGTATTAGATCTAAATTTTTTCCAAAAGCAAAATAATTTAAAAAGTGGATTAAAGCCCAAAAAAAAGCATAAAAACCTAAAAATTTAGGGTAATCTTTTGTGTGCTTATACTTTAAAAGTGAAAAAAATAGGCTTAATCCAAAAAAGATTAAGCCAAATATACCACTATAAAAATACAAAGATTTTACAATATCAAATTCTTGCTTGATTTGATAAATGCTAAAAATAACACTTAAAGTAAATGCTAAAAATCCGCCGATATTATAAACTTTTTTGTTCATTAAAAATTAACCTTTAAATCCATATCTTTATATAAATGCGCTACTTCTTTTTCATAACCATTAAACATTTGCGTAGGTTTAGTGAAAAAATCTCCCAAAGGACGTTCGTTCGCTTGAGACCATCTTGGATGAGAAACATTTGGATTAACATTAGCATAAAAACCATATTCTCTAGGGTTTGCTAACTCCCATGTGGTTTTAGGTTGTTCTTTGGTAAATTCTATTTTTACAATAGATTTGATACTTTTAAAGCCGTATTTCCATGGAACTACAAGACGAATTGGTGCTCCATTTTGTCCTAATAAAGGCTTTTTATACATTCCTACAGCCATAAGTGTTAGTGGGTGCATAGCTTCATCTAATCTTAAGCCCTCTACATAAGGATAATCAAGAGTTGGGAAAAATGAAGCTTGGTCAGCAAATTGATTTTTATCAAAAAGAGTGGTAAATTTTATAAATTTAGCTTCGCTTTTAACTTTGCATTTTTCTATCAAAGCGCGTAATTCAAAACCAACCCAAGGCACAACCATAGACCAAGTTTCAACACAACGAAATCTATAAATTCTCTCTTCTAAAGGAAAGGCTAATAAATCTTCCATAGTCAAAGTCAAAGGCTCTTCAACTTCCCCGCTAACTTCTATTTTCCAGCCCTTTGTATTGAAATTTTTTGCAAGCTCAACAGCTCTTTTTTTATCAGTAGAAAATTCATAAAAATTAACATAATTAGTTGCAATTTTTTCATCGCTAAGTTTTAATTTTTCATTATTAGGATCAGGAAAGAAATTTAATGCCATTAATTCAGATTGAACTAAGGCTGAACTAACCAAAGCTCCAGCACCTAACTTTAAAAAGTGACGTCTTTTATTGTACAATTGCTCGTTTGTGATATTCATAAAAATCCTTTATATATTTTATGATATTAAAACATATAAAGGAAAATGAAAGGATAATTTTTATTATTTTATAAAAAATATTTTAAAAAATTATTTCACTGTTTTCAGATAAAGCGGGGTTGTTTTTTGGAAATGGGGAGGTATTGGTGTAATACTCTTTTTGTTTTTCATAAATTCCTTGATGAACCCCTTTTGGAATGATAAATTTTCTAGCGCTATCAGGATAAAGTTCTAAGTATTTTGTTAAAAATTCTTTAAAAACTGGAGCAGCAGTCCTTGCACCACCTTCGATTTGTTTCATAGGTTTATTATCATCATTACCATACCATATGATAGCTTCTATTTCAGGAGTTAATCCACAAAACCACGCATCAATACTTTTGTTTGAAGTACCTGTTTTTCCAGCTATTTCAATCCCTTCTACTCTAGCATTGCGCCCAGTGCCTTTTTTAACAACATTTTGCATCATATCATTAACTAAAAAGGCTTGCTCGGGTTCGCTGATTTTTCTTTCTCCAGAGTTAAACTCTACTACTATTTTGCCATTTTTATCGATTACTCTTTTAATGAGTATTAAATCTTTTTGCACCCCATAATTCCCAAATACTGTATAAAGTTTAGCATAATCATAAATAGAAATTCCAAAGCTACCTAAAACTATAGATAAATCAACCGGTATATTTTCAAAACCCATAAAACTAAGTTTATCGTGGATTACATCAAGTCCTAAAGCAAGAGCTAAATTTATAGTAGCTAGGTTTCTTGAGCCAGTTAGTGCTTCTTTTAAACTTATAAGTCCTAAAAATTTTCCACCAAAATTTTTAGGTTTCCAATCTTTTTCATCTTTTTTGGTACTTTCAAAAATCCTTGAAATATCAGCAATCTTACTCATAGGTGAATAGCCCATGTCAATAGCAATTTGGTATAAAAAAGGTTTAAAAGAACTTCCAGGCTGTCTTAAACTTTGAGTAGCACGGTTAAAATTACTTTTTGTGTAATTTACCCCACCTACTAAAGCTAATATATCTCCATTTTGGTGATTTGCTACTATCATAGCTCCATTAAGTGTGCTTAAATTTGCATCTTTATCTCTTTTAACTATTTCATCATAGCCAAATTTTAAAGCCTCTCTTGCAATGTTTTGTACATCAAGATCGATGGCAAGTTCTATTTTATAACCACCACTTTTTAAATCTTTAATTCCGCTTAGTTGTTTTAAAACTTCTTGAGTAACATAAGGAGCTGCATTTTGTGTTAAAGTATCATCATATACTTTTGGAATCTCTTTTAAGGCATTTTCATACTCTTCTTTAGAAATCCAACCAAGATTATACATCCTTTGTACTACGCTATTTGCTCTTGCCAAAGAAAGATCTAAATGTCTAGTAGGATCATAAGTGCTTGGAGCCTTTGGCATACCTACTAAAATGGCAATTTCTTTCAAACTAAGCTCATCTAAATTTTTTCTAAAATACCCAAGCGCAGCGGTTTTTACTCCATAATATCCATGTCCAAAGAAGATGAAATTTAAATATCTTTCTAAAATTTGCTCTTTAGTTAAAGTACTTTCTATCTTATATGCAAGCAAAGCTTCTTTTAGTTTTCTATTTAAAGTACGTTCAGGGGTTAATTCTGTATTTTTTATGAATTGTTGCGTAAGAGTGGAAGCTCCTTCCATGGTTTTTCCACCACTTCTTATGATTTTAATGGCTGCTCTAAAAATCGCATCTATATTAACCCCGCCATGTTCAAAAAAGCTAGTATCTTCAATAGCCACCAAAGCTTCTATAAGTCTTGGTGGAAGTTCTTCATAAGGAGCGTAAAAGCGGTGTTGCTCGAAAACATTGGCAACTAATTTTCCATTTTTATCAAAAATTTGTGTCGTAAGAGGTGGTTTGTAATCTTTAAAAGTGTATTGATTTAAATCAGAATCAGAAAACAAATAAGCAATAAATATAAAAACTCCAACCGCACACACTATACAAAAAGAAAGAAATATTTTTAAAATTTTTATCATAAAAATGCTTTCAAAAGTTCTATATTAAGCCCTAGTGCTGTACTTTGATGGCCTATGATTTTTTTAATGTATTTTTTATGAAATCCCTCACACATCACAGCTCCGGCTTTACCTTGATAAAGTTTTGACTCAATGTATTCTTGCATATCTTTTAAATCAAATTTATCCAAAATCAAATCACACTTGCTAAGATTAAAAATCTTTTTATCTTCTAAAACCAAAATCATCGCGCTTAAAACGCTAATGCTTTTGCCACTTTGTAGATTGAGCATATTAAAAGCCTCATTGTCGCTTTTAGCTTTAGTTAGAATGATATTTTGAGCACAAACTATGCTATCAGCAAATAAAACATTTTTTAAGTCAGGATATTTTGCAAAAAACTGTCTTTCTTTTTCTAAAACAATTTTTTGCACATAAGAGCTTGGATTGTCTTTTTTTACCAAGCTCTCATCATAATCGATAATAATTTGCTCAAAAGCGATATTTGTTTCTTTTAATAAAGCAACGCGTGAAGGCGAACTTGAGGCTAGATAAAGCATTAAGCAAGACTTTCTTCTATGATTTTTCTAGCATGATCAAGTGCTTGTTCTATTTTGCTTGTATCTTTACCGCCAGCTGTTGCAAAATCATCCCTACCGCCACCGTTTCCACCAAGTATTTGCGCAATTTCTTTTACCAAAGCACCAGCTTTTAATGAAGTGTCTTTAACACCTGCTGCGATGATGATTTTACCTTCTTTTTCTTGTAAAAGTAAAATCACAGCTTTGCTAAATTTATTTTTAAACTCATCTATCATAGTTTTTATATCACCACTGTCTATTTTTTGCACACAATATTGAATGCCATTTAGTTCTTTAGAGTTTAATTCTGCTTTGCTTGAATTTTTTAATTCATTTTTTAAACTAGCTATTTCATTTTTTAATTTTGCTACATAGCTTAAAATATCATGAGTTTTTAACTCTTCTTTGGCTTGGTTTAGTTCTTTTAAATTTTCATTAACATAATCAAGTGCAGCTTTGCTTACTACTGCTTCTATCCTTCTAACTCCAGCACTAACTCCGCTTTCTTTGATGATGTAAAAACTTCCTATTTCAGAGCTATTTTTCACATGGGTGCCACCGCAAAGCTCTTTACTAGCTCCTAGGGTTAAAACTCTTACTTTTTCTTGATATTTTTCACTAAATAAAGCTATGGCACCACTTTTTTTAGCTTCATCTAAAGCTAAAATTTCAATTTTAGCTTCATTTGCTTGCATGATGTAAGTATTTACTAAAGCTTCTATTTGCTTTAATTCTTCTTTGTTTAGAGCTTTTGGATGAGTAAAATCAAACCTTAATTTATTATGCTCTACCAAAGAACCTGCTTGACTAATGTGTGAGCCAAGAATTTCTCTTAAAGCATGGTGTAGTAAATGTGTCGCACTATGATGTCTTGCGATTTGTTCTCTTTTTTTAGTATCTATGCAAGCTAACACTTCATCATTTGTTTTAAGATCTTGTTTTAATTTCACTTGACTAAGATTAATATCAAAGAATTTTTGTGTATCTAAAACCTCATTTTCATTGATAAAACCTATATCAGCGCTTTGCCCTCCACTTGTTGCATAAAATGGAGTTTTTTTAAGCATTAACCATGCTATATCTCCTGCCTTAGCTTCGGTTATGATTTTAAAATTCTCATCCAAAATAGCCATGATTTTAGTTTTTTCTTCATAGTTTTCATAACCACTAAAAGTATTTTTGCCAAATTTTTCTAATAAAACTTTAAAGTCTCCACTAACTGCTTTATCTCCACTTCCTTTCCAAGAAGCTTTGGCTCTATCTTTTTGTTCTTGCATAAGCTCATTAAATTTACCCTCATCTACACTAAGATTTTTTTCTCTTAGCATATCTTGGGTTAAATCAAGCGGAAAACCATAAGTATCATAAAGTTTAAAAGCTACTTCACCGCTAAAAATATCTTTAGTTTTTTTAAGTTCTTCATTGAAAATTTCAATACCATTTTCGATAGTGCTTAAAAATCTTTCTTCTTCTAGTTTAATCTGCTCTTTGATAAATTCTTTTTTTTCATTTAAGTAAGTATAATGCCCACCCATTAACTCGCAAACTACATCTACAAGCTCATACATAAAAGCTCTTTTAAGACCTAGTAAATATCCATGTCTTAAGGCACGGCGCATAATTCTTCTTAAAACATAGCCCCTACCTTCTTTATCAAAGCCAACTCCTTGAGCAAGTAAAAATACACTTGATCTAATATGATCAGCGATTACTCTATAGCTAGCTCCACTTTCATAGGTATAAGTTTTACCGCAAAGTTTTGCAATACTCTCAATAATAGGCATAAACAAAGAACTATCAAAATTGCTAAATTTTCCTTCTTTTATAGCGCTAACTCTTTCAAGCCCCATACCTGTATCAATACTAGGTTTTGGCAATGGAGTAAGTGTGCCATCAGCACTTCTTTCATACTGCATGAAAACGAGGTTCCAAATTTCTAAGAATCTATCTCCATCACCACCCATATAATCTTCACTAGAATTAAAATGCTCAGCACCTTGATCATAAAAAATTTCACTACAAGGCCCGCATGGTCCAGTATCGCCCATTTGCCAGAAATTATCTTTATCGCCAAATTTATAAATTCTTTCTTTTTCTATATGTTTTTGCCAAAGTTCATATGCTTCATCATCGCTCTCATGTACAGTTACATATAGTCTTTCTTTAGGTAGTTTTAAAACTTCAGTTACAAATTCCCAAGCATAAGCAATAGCTTGTTCTTTAAAATAATCCCCAAAACTAAAATTCCCAAGCATTTCAAAAAAAGTGTGATGTCTTGCTGTGTAGCCTACATTGTCTAAGTCATTATGTTTTCCACCGGCTCTTATACAAGTTTGACAGCTTGTTTTACGCGGAGGATTAGGGCGTGGTATTTCTCCGGTAAATATGCTTTTAAAAGGCACCATACCTGCATTAGTAAAAAGTAAAGTCGCATCATCAGGAACTAAAGGGCTTGAAGGAGTGATTTCATGTCCTTTTGACTTAAAAAATTCTAAATATTCTTTTCTTATATCCATAGATTTTCCTAGCTAGTTTTTTGCTTAAAATAATACCAAAAATACTTTAAATTAAGTAAAACTATCTTATAATCACGATTTTAAATTTACTAAGGTAATACAATGAAAATTCCTTTTATAGACTTAAATGCTCAATATAATGCTTATAAAAATGAAATCGATGAGGCTATTAGTGAAGTTTTACAAAGCGCTTCTTTCATAGGTGGTGCAAAATTAGCAGAATTTGAAAACAATTTAGCTAAATATGTAGGTATTAAACACGCAATAGGTTGTTCAAGTGGTACAAGTGCATTATTTTTAGCCTTGATGGCTTTGGGTGTGGGTAGAGATGATGAGGTAATAGTGCCAAGTTTTACCTTTATAGCTACAGCTGAAATGGTTGCTCTAATCGGTGCTAAGCCTGTTTTTGTAGATATTGATTTTAAAGATTATAATCTTAGTTTAGAAAAAGTTCAAAGTGCTATCACGCCTAAAACTAAAGCTGTAATTGCTGTGAGTATTTTTGGGCTTATGCCTGATATGTTTGCTCTAAAAGAGTTTTGTAAAAGTCAAAATATTGCTTTGATAGAAGATAGTGCGCAAAGTTTTGGAGCTAGTCAAAAGGGTATAAAATCATGTGCTATAGCTGATATATCTTGCACAAGCTTTTTTCCGTCTAAGCCTTTAGGTGCTTATGGAGATGGTGGAGCGATCTTTACCCAAGATGATGAATTAGCACAAAAAATAAAAATTTATTTAAATCATGGACAAGTGCAAAGATATAAGCATAAATACATCGGTATTAATGGAAGGCTTGATACTATCCAAGCAGCTATTTTAAATGTGAAATTAAAATATTTAGATGAAGAGATTAAAAAAAGAGAAGCAGTAGCAAAAGTTTATGATGAAAATTTAAAAAATTGTATTTTACCGCCAAGGAAAGATGGTTTTGTGAGTGCCCAGGCTCAATATAGCGTGCGTGTAAAGAATAGAGAAAATTTCATGCAAAAATTACAAGAGCAAGGCATACCTACTGCTGTGCATTATCCTTTAGGGCTTCATTTGCAAGAAGCTTTTGATTATCTTGCTTATAAAAAGGGTGATTTACCAAATACAGAGCTTTTAAGTGATGAAATTTTATCCTTACCTATGAGTGCATTTTTAAAAGAAGAGCACCAAGCTAGAGTGATTGAGGCTTTTAAATGAAAATAGGGCTTATAGGCCTTGGTAAAATGGGTAAAAACCATTTAAGAGAACTTGAGCGTAATTTAAAAGTAAAAGAAATTCATCTTTATGATCCTTTTTGTAAAGATGAATTTAAACACTTTTTGTATAAAAATTTTGATGATTTTTTAAAGCAAAATCTTGATGGTGTTATCATTGCTACGCCTACTCATACGCATTTAGACATAGCTTTGAAAGTTTTTCCTAAAATAAAAAATGTTTTGATAGAAAAGCCTTTGGCATTAAATATTGATGAAATTTTAATTTTAGAGCAAAAAGCTAGAGAAAATAAAGTCAGAGTAGGGGTGGGCTTTTGCGAGAGATTTAATCCTGCTGTTTTAACTTTAAAAGAAAAACTTTTAGAAGATGAGATTATAAGTATTAATATACAAAGAATTTCGCCTTATCCACAAAGAATAAATGATGTAGGTGTTTTAAGTGATCTTAGTGTGCATGATATCGACTTAGTTAGATTTTTAAGTCAAGAGCAAATTTTAAAAGCAAATATTTATAAAAGCTTTCATCATGATAAATTTGAAGATGAGGTAATGATAAGCTTAAAATTAGAAAATATTTTAGCAAGTATTCATGATAGCTGGAATGGACAATGCATTATAAGAAAAATCACACTTTTAGGTAAAAAACATACTTATGAACTTGATCTTAAAAATTTTGAACTTTTTATTAATACGCAAAAAATTCCAAATTTATATGAAAACTCTCCTTTGTATGCTGAGCATGAAGACTTTTTTGAGCTTTTGCAAAATGGGGTTTGTAAAATTTTAGCTAGTATTGAAGATGCTTTGAGAGTGCAAGAAATTTTAGAAGGTGTTTGATAGTGAAATATGTATTTTTTTTAAATATGGGCGGGGTTAATAAACTTGATGAATGTGAAGTTTTTTTAAAAAATATGTTTAATGATCCTTATATTTTAGGGATAAAAAATGTTTTTTTAAGAAAATTTGTAGCCTTTATGATAAGAAAATCAAGACTAAAAGCTATGAAGCAAAACTATGAAAAAATGGGTGGGAAATCCCCGCTTACTCAAATCACACAAAGTTTATGTGATAAATTAAATTCTAAAACTAGAGAATATAACTTTGATTTTATCAGCTTATATGTGCTACCCTTTGCAAATGATGTTTTTTCAAAATATGATTTTCAAAAAAATGATGAAATTATTTTATTTCCTTTATACCCCCATCATTCTAAAACCACTGTAACTAGTTCTTTAGAAGTAGTGGAAAATGAGCTAAGAAATATCCAAAATCAAGCTAATGTAAAAGTCATTGATGTTTTTTATAAAGATGAACTTTATAATAAAATGATTATAAAGCATATTTTAGAAAAAAAGAAAGAGTGTGATTATAAAACTTTGATTTTTTCTGCTCATTCTTTACCACTTTCAGTGATTAAAAAAGGTGATTTGTATGAAAAACATGTACAAGAGCATGTGAGTATTTTAAAAGAAAAACTTAAAAATGAATTTGATCAAATCATTTTATCCTATCAATCAAAACTAGGTCCAGTAAAATGGCTTGAACCTAATACAAGTGATATTTTAGAAAATTTAGACCAAAAAGCTTTGATTTATCCAATATCTTTTTGTATAGATTGTTCTGAAACGATTTTTGAGCTTGGAATAGAGTATAGACATTTAGCAAAAAGTAATTATGAGCTTATTGCTTGCCCTAATGATAGCGATGAGTTTATAGAGTTTATTTTAAATCAAGTAAAATATACTTTTTATATTAATGCTTTATAGCAGTATTAAAAAACATATATTTTTTTCTCGGGATATTTTCTAAATTCCAGTTTGACAGTTTTTGATTGAAGTTTATACATCCACTAAACATACTTTGTGTGTTTATAACACTATCAATATTCCAATTGTTTAAATCTTGATTAAATTTTGGAGTTTTTGAAAAAGGAATTTTGAAAATAGAATCACAAAAAAATGCATATTCCATCCATAATACATTTGAAACATTCCATTTATCCAAAGCTTGATTAAAACTAAAGCAATTTGAAAACATATAACTAATATTTATAACTTTAGTTGTGTCCCAATTATTTAGATTTTGATTGAAATTTTCGCAACCAGCAAAAGTTGCATGCATGCTGATAATTTTGCTAGTATTCCATTTATCTAGTGGTTGGTTAAATATTTTGCAATTGTAAAACATCCCAGCAATGGACTTTAAACTTTTTGTATTCCAATTATTTAGATTTTGATTGAATTTTTTACATCCATAAAACATTTTGTTCATGTATTTTACTTTGCTTACATCCCAGTTATTGACATAGGAATTAAAATTTTTACATCCATAAAACATTTCATTCATGCTTGTTACATTTGATACATCCCATTCTTCTATACCACTAAAATCTTTTCTTTTGCTATTTTTAAATAAACAATCCATTTCTTGTATATTGCTTACATTGATATCTTTAAGGCTTGTATTTAAATCATCAACTAAGGCTTTTAGTTCGCTTTTGGTTTTTGGATTATACATATGAGCATATTCTTTTTTACCAAAAAGAAAAGATTGTGTTGTATTGTTTTTGTGGTCCTTGAATAATTTCTCATATTGTTTAAAATTTGCCAAAGAAAATATGGATTTGTAACAGCCACTAAACATATTATCTTTGATAGTTATGTTTTTTATGCCCCAATTATCAAGTGAATGCGTGAAATTTTTACAATTTTCAAACATAGATTTTGAATTTGTAATTTTAAGTGTATTCCATTTATCTAGAGCTTGATTAAAACTTATGCAATTATAAAACATTTTAGAAGTTATTCTTAGATTAGATGTATTCCAAGAATTAATATTTTGATTAAATTTTTTACATCCTTGAAACATTTTATGTGTATTAACAAGATTAGATGTATTCCATTTATCTAGAGCTTGATTAAAATTTTCACACCCTTGAAACATTTTAGCCATGTTTTTTACTTTACTTACATCCCAGTTGTTGATATAGGAATTAAAATTTTTACATCCTAAAAACATCCCTTCCATGTTATCAACATTACTTGTATCCCAAGTTTCTATACCTATAAATTTTTCTTCACTAATATTACTAAATAAATAGCTCATATCTTGAATTAAACTTGTATCTATATTTTTAAGCGGAATATCTGATAGTATTAAATATTTAAGAGTTTCTTTTGTCTTTGGTTTGTAGATTATCTTTTTTGATTGCAGTTTGAATAAATACAATGTAACCAAAAATACAAGTAAAGTTATAAATAATAAAACCCAGTACTTTAAATAAGCGAAACAAAAAATCAATATAAAAAAGATTATTATCATTGTAATTTTATTTTTTGATGTCATTGTTTTGACTTTCTATGGGCTTTAAATAACTTTCTTTTATCATAAGATTTACTGTGTCTTTAAACATAGGCAAAGCGCTTTGTGCAGCATAATAGCTATAAGCCTTGGTAGGATTTCTTACTAAAACCCCTATGGTATAATTATTTTTCTCATCATTTGCAAAGCCAAAAAATGAAGCATTGTAGCGATTTGAAGTATAACCTTTTCTTTCAGCAATCCTAGCTGTACCTGTTTTACCACCTATGACAATACCTTGAGTTTGTGCTTTTTTACCGGTTCCTTTTTCTATAACATTGATTAAAATTTGTTGCATTTCTTTGGCAGCTTTACTTGAGAGAATTTTTTCTTTTTTAACTTCATCATCAAGTTTTATTAAGCGTCCATCTTGATAAATTTTATTTGCAATTTGCGGAGTGATATAAATTCCATCATTGTTAAATACATTATAAGCAGCTAGAAGTTGCATAAAAGTCGTTTTTAAGCCATAGCCATAGCTCAATACGGATTTTTCTACTTCTCTTAATCTTTTTGGATTTGGTATTTCTCCTTTTTGCTCATAAGGAAGATCAATACCACTTCTTTCTCCAAAACGAAAAATTCTAAGCCCTGAGATGATTTCAAGATTGCTTAATCTTTGGGCAATTTTAATCATACCAACATTTGAAGAGTAAGTGATAACTTCTTCCATGCTCATTTTATCTTTTTTATGATCATCACGTATAGTAAAACGACCAAGCTTATATTGACCACCTTGGGTATTGATGATTTCATTGACTTTGATTTTATTAAGCATTAAAGCAGTGGTAAATATAAAAGGCTTTATAACAGAACCTGCTTCATAGCCATATTCTATTGCACTTGCATTAAGCACAGAAAGATCTTTTCCACGATTTTGTGGATCATATCTTCTTGAACTAGCAAGGGCTAAAATTTTCCCACTTTTACTTTCCATAACCGCAACTATAATTTCATTGGCTTTTAGATCTTCATTTCTTTTATCAATAGCTTTTTCTAAACCTTTTTGAAGTTTTAGTGAAATATTTAAATATAAATTACAACCATCTATTTTCCGCTTTTCATAAGAGTGCGAATTTAATATAATATTACCGCCTATATCTCTTAAGCCTTGAATTTTTGCATTTTGTAAAGGATTTAAACATTCATTGTAGTATTTTTCTAAACCTTTTATACCTACATTTTTAAAAATTTCACTTTGCTCATCCATATAAGCTCTTGTATAGCCTATGATTGGAGTAAGAGAATCTTTTGGCATATACACACGATCTTCTTTGTGTTCTATAATATCAAGTCCCCTTGTTTCAACCCTGCCATTACTATTTGTAAAAGACTTAAAAAATCCTTGAGTATAAAGTTTTTTGGCTAATTCTTTTAAATAGCTTGCATCTTTTGAATTAATATCTTGAAGCAAAATAAAACTATAGCTTCTTTTTTTCTTTACAAGCATTCTTTTTTTGATATCTTGCATTTGTTCATCGCTTGCACCACTATAAATCTGAAAAAGTGTTAAAAATAAATCTTTTTTATCAGGATTTAAACTTCTTAGATCAATTTCAGCTCTATAAATTTGTCTACTAGAGGTTACAGTGAAATTATCGCTTGTGATGATATTACCTCTAAGAGCGGAAAAATATTGTTCTTTTTGGGTATTTGGTATATGGCGTTTTGAGGTTAGAAAAAAAGTAGAAAGTAAAAACAAGGCCATAAAAAACAGAGCCATACAAAAAGCAAAAGCTACCTTTGAAACTCTATTTCTAATGGTGTTTGAAAGCATATATTAAATTTGAGTTCTTGAAATTTCTTTATATGCGTTTATAGCCTTATTTCTAACTTCAAGCATAAATTTCATACTTGATTCAGCTTTGTTAATTGCAATTGCTGCTTGGTGTAAATCTTTTACTTCACCTGTTGCAATGTCTACCATAGCAGCTTCAGCTGTTTCTTGCGTTTTGTTAAGGTCATTGATAGAATTTTTCAATAAATTTGAAAACTCATCACCTATACTTGCGTTGTTGTTATTGTTTTTGTTATTAATATTGTTAAATTGATTTATACCATTAATAGTGTTCATTTATTAACCTCTTAGTAAATCTATCGCACTTTGTGCTATAGTTTTAGTGCTTGTAAAAGCACTTACATTTGCTTGGTAAGCTCTTGTTGCTTCTATTAAATCGGCCATTTCAATGACAGGGTTTATATTTGGAAAAGCAACATAGCCTTGTTCGTTCGCATCAGGATGAGATGGATCAAATTTCATACGAAAATCTTTATCATCTCTTACAACTTTATCAACCACTACACTCATTATAGCAGGTTTTGCATCTTTTTGTGAAGCTGGGTCGTTTAAAGGGTTTTCGTATTCTAAAAAATTATTATCTTTAGCAATTTGTTTATTTAGCAATTCATTAAAATCAGTCGCTTTAAAAATCACTTCTCTTCTTCTATACGGTCCACCTTCTGCTGTTCTGGTAGTGTTTGCATTAGCTATATTTGAGCTAATTACATTCATTCTAAAGCGTTGAGCGCTAAGTCCGTATCCGCTAATATCAAAATCACTTAAATAAGCCATTGTTTTTCTCCTAGCCTAATTTAGAGCTTGTGTCTATGATGGTTGAAAAAATATTACTTTGTCTTCTTAAAACACCATCTAAAGCAGTAATCATCATAGTATTTTTACTCATTTCAGTAGTTTCTACATCAAGATCTACTGTATTTGCATCATTTCTTGCTAAATGTCCATCTCTTAAATAAATGGTTGATTTATTAGGATCTGGAAATTTCCAAGGTTTTTGATGATTTGCATTTGTACTTGCTAATTCAAGCTCTTTGGTATCTTTCTTTTTAAAAATTTCATTTGCTCTATTAACTAAAGCAGTTTCAAATTCTATATCTCTTGCTTTATAAAAAGGAGTATCAACATTTGCAAGGTTAGAATTAATCATTTGACTTCTTAGATTTCTTCCTGCTAAAGCATCAACAATAAGTTCTTTTGATTTAAAAGGGCTTATCATAATTTTTCCTTTAAAATAAAGCTTTTATAGACTAAAAGCAAAAATCATTCCAAAATATTTATGCAATTTTGTTTATCTATAAGTATATCTTTTTATAGTAAATTTTTGAAATTTTTAAAGCCACTTTCAAGTGAAACTTTTTTTTCTAGTGTTTTTAAAAAATCTTTTTTTGTCATTTCTTTAGCACCCATAAATTTTAAATGCTCATTAGGCACTTGACAATCTATTAAAAAATCATATGGTTTTAAAAGCTCACAAAGTCTTATTAGAGCCACTTTTGAGGCATCTTTTTTAAGACTTATCATGCTTTCACCAAAAAATATTTTACCTATTATAAGTCCATATAAACCACCGATTAAAACATCATTTTCATAAACTTCGACACTATGAGCTAAATTTTGCTCAAAAAGCTTTGTGTAAACTTGTATAAATTCTTGACTTATCCAAGTTTTTTTTCTTTTTGCGCAATGACTTATAAGCGAGTTAAAATCAAAATCAAGTCTTATTTCATAAGTTTTTAAAGCTTTTTTTATGCTTTTTTGTATGCGCACTTCATCAGGTAAAAGCACCATTCTAGGAGAAGGACACCACCAAGTAACAGGATTACTAGTCCATGGAAAAAGCCCTAGACGATAAGCATGAGGTATAAAATCTACTTCTAGTTTTTCACTAATAAAAACAGGCGCATCATCAGGGCTTTTTAAAAGTTTAGAATACAAATTCGATTTTTTCATTTTTGGAAAGTTTGAGTTTTAATTTACCACCATTTTTTAATTTTCCAAATAAAATTTCATCGCTCAATCTTTCTCCTAATTCTTCAGCAATAATGCGTTTTAGTAATCTTACTCCAAATTCTTTATTATTAGTTTTTTTAGCAAGAAATTCTTTTACTTTTTTATCAGCTTCTATGGTGATATTATTTAAATTTTTCGCCATTAAATCTAGCTCTTTTTGAACGATTTGTTCTAAAATTTCTTGATTTAAGTCATTAAAATGAATGATTTTATCTATACGGTTGATAAACTCAGGCGCAAAAAAATCTTTTATGGCTTTATTGCTTTTTTCTTTGTCATTACTTAAAAAACCAAGCTCATTATTTTCTTTTAAGCCTAAATTGGAAGTCATAATGATAATAGTATTTTTAAAATCAGCTTTTAATCCACTATTATCTGTCAAGCTTGCATTATCAAAAATTTGTAAAAAAGTATTAGTTAAATCAGGATGAGCCTTTTCTATCTCATCAAATAAAACTACACTAAAGGGATTTTTTCTAATACCATTACTAAGCAAGCCACCATCTTCATAGCCCACATAACCTGCTGAAGTTCCTATGAGTTTGCTCACATCATGTTTTTGTGAGTATTCACTCATGTCAAATCTTTCAAGATTAAGATTTAAAATTTGTGCTAAATTTTTTGCAAGTTCGGTTTTACCAACCCCGCTTGAACCGGTAAATAAAAACACACCTTTTGGGGTATTTTTACCTTTTAATCCCGCATAGCTTTGTTTTAAAATAGAACTTAAAGCTTTAATAGCTTCATCTTGTCCAAAGATGTTTTGTTTTAAATCATGCTCTAAGTTCTTGAGAATTTTACCTTGATCACTTTCATAAATTTTATGAGAATGCGTCATTCTTGCTAAAGTATTTTCTAAGTCTTTTACTTTTACTATTTTTTTACTTTTTTTATCTTCTAAAGCAAAGCTTGCGCCAAGCTCATCGATTAAATCAATCGCACTATCTGGTAAAAATTTATCATGTAAAAATTGTTTCGCTAGTTTTATACTTGTTTGTAAAATTTCATCACTGATTTTGATTTTGTGAAAATTTTCGTATTTGCTTTTTAAGCCTTGTAAGATCAAAAAACATTCTTCTTCACTTGGTTCATCTATGTCAATTTTTGCAAATCTTCTACTTAGAGCTTTGTTTTTATCAAAGGTATTTTTGTATTCTATAAAAGTAGTTGCACCTATGCATTTGATGTTGCCATTGCTTAATGCAGGTTTTAATAAATTTGACATATCTGCATGACTTTCATTGCTTGCGCCAGTTCCTACTATGGTGTGAATTTCATCTATAAATAAAATAGCATTAGGGATATTTTCTAATTCTTTAATAATATCTTTTAGTCTTTTTTCAAAATCACCTCTGTATTTTGTCCCTGAAAGCAAGCTTGCCATATCAAGACTATAAATTTTTGAGTTTTTTAAGTGTTTTGGTACTTTTTCTTCAGCTATAGCTAGTGCTAGCCCATCTATAACAGCGCTTTTACCAACACCTGGTTCACCAACTAAAATAGGATTATTTTTCTTACGACGGCTTAGAATTTGCATCATTCTTTCAAGTTCAAATTTCCTACCTATAACAGGATCTATTTTGCCTTTTTTTGCAAGTTCAACTAGCTCTATGGTATGGGTTTTTAAATTTTCAAATTCAGCATTTTGTAACAATTCTTTTATTTTTTCTTCTTCTATTAGGTGTTTTTTTAAAATATTATAAGAATAAGCTTTTTCTTCTTTGCAAAGTGCGATGATAAAATCAATCACACTTGTTTGGTTTTTTGCATTTAGCTTGTGCAATATATTTTCCAAGATTACAGAAAAAATAGGTTCTATTTCTTTTTTTAAAATTTCGTTATTTTTAGCCAAGTAGTTTTTTAATTCATTTTCAAAGCCTTGTAAATCACCATCTCCGATTTCTTCAAGCAGATTTTTAAAATCATTGCTAAGCTTAACTAAAGCAAAAAGTAAATGCTCACAAGTGATAAATTCATGATGATTGATAAAGCTTAAATGTCTTGCATTTGGTATAAATGAGTCAATTAGTTCTTTATATTTCATTGTTCTTCTATCCTTGTTTGGAGTGGAAAATTATTGTTTTTTGCTGCCGTGTCAACTTGTTGTTTTTTGCTAAGTGCAATTTCTTCTGTGTATATGCCACAAACTCCACTTCCTTGATGATGGATTTCAAGCATGATCGCACTTGCTTTTTCAAAATCATGATGAAAAATATTTATTAAAATTTCAATTACAAAATCCATAGTGGTAACATCATCGTTTAAAAGCAAAACCTTAAACATTTTAGGTTCTGCTAGTTTTTGTTGCTCTAAAATTTCACTTTTTAGACTCATTTAATATCCTATTAATATCTTCTTGCATAATTTCAGTAGAAACTTTCCCAAGATAATATTTCACATAACTTTTTGAGTCTTTATTCCAAAAGTCTGTTAAATCTTGATAAACACCATCTTTTAAAACTACTTTAAAAGGAAGTTGTTCCATGCTTTGATAGTTGATATCTTTTAAAGCTTGTGCGACAATTCTATCATTTTCTTTAGAATTGCTTAAAAAATAATATGCCCCATATTTAATAGCAAAATCTTTTACAGTTTGATCGCTTACATTTTCAAAATGACTAAGCCCTATGATGATAAAATTATCTGTATTTTTTTGCCATAAGCTTGTTAAATGGGTAGCTTCTTCTTGGCAAGGTGTGCAAAAGGTTCCAAAAAAATCAAACATTAAAATTTTATTCTCTTCGCCTTTTACCATAAAACCATTTTGTGTTCTTACTAAGGTTTTTTCACCACCATTGACACTTTTTAAAAGAATTTCATCACCTATTTTATACTCAGCAAATGCAAATTCGTTTTCGATTTTTTCTTCGCTTGAGCAAGCACTTATTAAAAATGTAAAAGTAAATGTAAAAAATAAATAAGCAAATTTTTTCATCAAAATCCTTTTTTTAATAATGATTTTTCATAGCAGCTCTTGCCTCAAGATCTGCTTGTTTTTTCTTTAAACTTTCTCTTTTATCGTGCAAGTTTTTTCCTTTGGCTAAGGCTATTAAGACTTTTGCTTTATTTTTTTCATTAAAATAAAGTTCTAATGGCACTATAGTAAAACCTTGAGTGCTAATTTTACCAAAAAGCCTATCGATTTGCTTTTTATGCATTAAAAGTTTTCGCGCACCTTTTTCATCATGCTTATAAAATGAATGTGTAGTACTAAGATGAGAAATATGAGCATTAAGTAAGAAAATTTCACCTTTGATAATACGCACAAAAGAATCTTTTAAATTTGCTCTACTAGCTCTTAATGCTACCACTTCAGAACCTTTTAAAACAATGCCTGCTTCAAATTTTTCCAAAATTTCATAATCAAAAAAAGCTTTTTTGTTTTTTACTATAGTTTTTTTCATCATTTAGCCTTAAAAACTCCACTTCCACTTCCACTTAAAAAATAAGCTTCATCAAGAAAAGTTTGCATTTTAGGATAAATTTTTACACAAGGAGCAAATAAGTCATTTAAATCAGTATTTTTATACTCTAAAATTTCACTTGTTTTGAGTGTTTTAAGTGTTTTGGCTAAATTTAAATTCGCTTTTAAATCGTATGAGCTTTCATCAAATGCTTTATATACTTTTGCGCTTGAGCATTCAATAGCTGGAAAAGTAAAATCAAGTTGAGTAAAATCATCTTCAAAATATTCTACAATCTCGCCACACCCACTAACATTTGCACTATCATATCCGCTTAAAAAAAAGATTAAATCAGAGCCAAGTTTTTGACAAATTTGCTCTAGCTGTTTTTGCTTTAATTTTAAATTTAAAGTTTCATTGATCATAAGTAAAAATGTCACCGCATCAGTGCTACTTCCACCAAGGCCTCCGCCTATGGGAATATTTTTGATAAGCTTTAAACTTTTGTCTTTAAAAAATTCATTTAATTCATTAGAAAAACCTAAATTTTCTAATTCTTTATAAGCTTTGTGTATGATGGTGTCTTGGGTAAAATTTCCAGTGATTTCAAATCCTTCTTTGGTTTTTTCATCACTAAAGCTTAATTCATCAAAAATATCTTTTAGTAAAACAAAGCGTGATTGTAATAAATGATAAGATCTTGAATCAATTCCTATGATTTTTAAAAAAATATTAGCTTTTGCGTAAGCTTTCATTTTTTAAGCTTTTTGCTCAGATCATCAAGTTTTATCGTTTCATCGCTAATTGCATGTAAATTTTCACTTTTTACTTGCTCGATAAGTTCTTTGCGTAGTATCATTAAAGACTTTGGAGCTTCGATGCCTATTTTAGCATAGCCTTTGCCCGTTTGAACTACTTTGATTTCTATATCATCTCCGATTTTTATACTTTCATTTTCTTTTCTTGATAAAATTAACATTTTAATACCTTATTTAAATAATATTGCACTTGATTATCTTGGATAGAAATGATAGAAAAAAAATCTTTTTCTTCTAAAATATAGCTACCTTCTTCTTGAATTTCCAAATCGTCCAAAAATATTTTTTGTCCATTGTGTAATTTTTGGGGGTATTTTATCGTATTTTTTCTAAGATTTAAATAAGCTAAAGGATTTAACTCTTTTTCATTCTCATAAAAAAACCTTCCCTCGCTTAAACGCTCTAATGAGCTTAGTGTGGCTTTAATACCAAGTTTTCTAGCAAATAATTCACAATAAGAGCGTATATAAGAGCCCTCACTAACTGCTATTTCTATGGTTAAAAAGGGGTGGTTATAGTGTAAAATTTTAGTATAAAAAATTTCCATAACGCAGGGTTTTAAATTGACTTCAAAACCTCTTTTTGCAAGCTCATAAGAGCGTACTCCATCTATTTTTTTTGCACAAAATGCGGGTGGGGTGTAGGTGATTTTACCTAAAAGTTCATTTTTAATTTGTTCTAAAATTTGCTCATCAAAAGCATTTATAAGATTGATTTCTTTGATATTTTGATTATCAAGGCTTAGTGAATGCACGCCTAGCCAAAGCGTTGCTTTGTAAACCTTTGGATTTTTATCAAAAAAGCGAAAAAGTTTTGTGTATTGATCAAAGGCTATGAGTAAAACACCTTTTGCAAAAGGATCAAGTGTTCCTGAAAAACCTGCTTTTTTGTTTTTATATTTTTTTTTGAGTTTGCCTAAAAAAGCATTAGAACTCATTCCACTTGGTTTGTAAGCTACAAAAAGTTTATTCATATCACTTTTTCCACAAAACTTGACATTATCATTCTTTCTATGCCTCCAAAATTAATCGTGAGTTTTTCTTCAGCACCTATTTTACTTACCCCAGTGACTCTGCCTATGCCAAAAATTTTATGTTTGATTAAATCGCCTTTTTTATAGCAATTTTTTTGATGATCTAGTGTTAATTCTTTTTTGATTACATTACTCTCGCCAAAAAATCTACTTTTTTCTAATCTTGTGCGACTTCCTTTATAAAATCTAGAATTAGCATAGCTTAAATAAAGTTTTTTCTTGGCTCTAGTGATTGCTACATAAGCAAGTCTTCTTTCTTCTTCTATATTGCTTGATTCGCTAGTGAGTGGGAAAAATCCTTCTTCTAAGCCTATGATAAAAACATAATCAAACTCAAGTCCTTTACTTGCATGAATACTCATAATACAAATACTTTCTTTATCAAGTCCATCTTGCTCATTAAGTAAAGAAATTTCATTTAAAATATCATCTAAGCCATTATAATTTCCATGAGTAATTTTATCTTTTAAGTTAGCATAAAGTTCATCTATATTTAAAAGTTTATCTTCACCTTCTGGGTTATCTTTATAAAATTCTTTGATTTTAAATTCTTCTTCTAAGGCTAAAATCATTGCAAGCAAACCATCTTTTTCTTTGATTTTGTGTATGCTTAGTATGAATTTTTCTAATTCTTTGTCTGTTTTTTTACTAAAAAAACCACTCCCTTGCAAAGCACATAGACTTTCAAATAAAGACAAATGATTTTCTTTGGCATAACTTTCTAGCTTTTCTAAACTTGCATTACCAAAATTTCTTTTAGGGCGGTTGATAATGCGTTTAAAAGAATAATCATCATTTAGATTTGAAAGTAATCTTAAATAAGAAATGATATCTTTAATCTCAGCTCTTTCATAAAAACGAATTCCACTTAGCAATTTAAAAGGAATTTTTTCTTTGCTAAAAGCTTCTTCAAGAGCACGAGATAGGGCATTTACTCTATAAAGTATGGCTATTTCACTAGGATTAATTCCTGAGTTTAAAAGTTTTGAAACTTCTCTTGCAACCTTAAAGCTTTCAATTTTTTCATCATCATTTTGTAAAATTGTGATTTCTTCGCCCTCATCTTTGGTGCAAATTAAAGTTTTTCCTAGTCTTTTTCTATTATGTTCTATAAGCTCATTCGCAGCTTGTAAAATAGCGCTAGTTGAGCGGTAATTTTGCTCTAATTTGACTAATTTTACATTGTTAAATTGTTCTTTGAAATTTAAGATATTTTCTATTTTAGCCCCACGCCATCCATAAATACTTTGATCATCATCACCCACTACGCAAATATTTTCATGAGACGTGCAAAGTTTTTTTAGAATTTGATATTGTAAGGCATTGGTATCTTGATACTCATCTACTGTTATATAAGTATATTTTTGACTTTGCTCTTTTGCAAATTGTTCATCTTCTAAAATTTTATTAGTTAGCATGAGTAAATCATCAAAATCCATGAAATTATTTTGGATTAAAAAATGTTCATATTGCTCATATAAATGAATGATTTCTTCGTAATTTTTGTTTTTTTCATCTTTTAAAAATTCTAATTCTTTGCGTATTTCTTGGGCGCTTTTGCTTTGATTTTTAAAATTTGAAATATAAGCACCTATGCTTGCTAAAGAGCTTTGTAAATTTTCGCTAGCTAAATCTTTTAGTATTTTCTTTTTATCATCTGTATCGATAATGACAAAATTATTTGCTCTATTAATTCTTTCGCTATAAAGTCTTAAAAATAACAAGCCAAATTTATGAAAAGTGCATAAAAGGGGATTGTGTAAATTTTGATCTTGCAAAAGATTTAAAGCTCTTGTTTTCATTACATTGGCAGCTTTATTTGTAAAGGTTAGTGTAAGGGTATTTTGTGCAGGAATGCCTACGTAATCAATTAAATAAGCAAGTCTTGTGGTAATGGTTTTAGTCTTTCCACTGCCTGCTCCTGCTAGTATCAGCATAGCTCCATCAATATGCATGATGGCTTCTTTTTGGCTTTCATTTAAACTTTCAAAAAAGTTCATCTTTTTAATAAGTTTTTGTTATTAGGGTTATTCAAAAAAGCATTCATTGATTTTTCTTTTAATTTTTGATCATTTTGCTTTTTGAAATAGTTTGAAAAATTAACAAAAATAATATTATCTTCAACTTGAATTTGAGTAATTGCTCCTAAATCGACTTTAACAAAGGTTGCAAAATCATCAGGTCCAAAACCTGCATGAAATTCTATATGCTCATTTGTTAAAACTATGGATTTAAAAGTATAACCACCAAGAGCAAAAAGACAATAAGGATTTTTACTCACTACATCTAATTCTGGTGGCAAGGGGGGTTCGAGTGTAACAAATTTAGTATTTACAATGATATTAAACTCAATATCTTCTTGGATTAAAATTTGTAAACATTCATAAATGCTTTTTTGCATTAAACTTATAAAATTTCTATTATTTAAAATTTTATCAATCATTGCTTAGCCTTAAAAATTCATCTACTAGTATTCTAACTTGTTCTAAGCCTATATTCCAAAACTCATCACTTTCTATATCAAAGCCAAACATAGCTACAAGTTCTTTTGGACTTTTGCTTCCCCCACTACTTAAAAACTCAGTATAAATCGAAGTAAAATCAGTACATTTACCACTTTTATATAGTCCATAAAGCGCTAAAACTAAAAGTTGTGCATAAGCATAAGCATAGCAGTAAAATGGAGAGTGTATAAAATGTGGTATATAAGAATACCAAAGGCCATAATTTTTGGTTAAAACTACACTATCTTGAAACATTTTTCTTGATTCTTCAAGCCAAATCTCACTTAGTTCTTGAGCGCTTAGTTCTTCTTTTTTAGCATGAAATCTGCGTTCAAAAGTAGTAAAATTAATCTGTCTATAAAGAGTAGCAAAAATATCTTCGATCTTTGCTGCATATAAAGATAAAAGCTCTTCTTTGTCTAAATTTTCTTTAATATAATCAAAAATCAACATTTCTGCAAACACTGAAGCAGTTTCTGCTGTAGTTAGCGGTGTATCTTGATTTAAAAAACTTACTTTATAGGAAAGTTTTTGATGTATAGTGTGGCCTAGCTCATGTGCTAGAGTAAAAAGATCGCGTCTTTGGTTGGTATAGTTTAACAGTATGAAAGGATGACTTAGTGGGGTGCTTGAGTGAGAAAAAGCACCACTTTGTTTAAATTCTTTAGGGTAAACATCGATCCAATTATTCTCAAAAGCTTCTTTTGCTATCCTATAAAAATCTTTAGAAAATTTTTCAAAAGCTTTTAAAACTATATCCTTTCCTTGATCAAAATCAACTTGCATTTCTTTTCCAATAGGCGCATAACGATCATAATCTTTTAGCTTTTTATATCCTAGAATTTTTTTCTTTGCGTTGTAAAATTTAGAAACAATATCAAAACTATTTTCACTAGCACTAATAAGCGCATCAACGCTTTTTTTAGAAATTTGATTTCTTATATGTCTTGGGGTTTCTGGACTTTCATAAGATCTTAACTCACAAATACTAGCAAGTTCGCTTTTAATCATATTAAAAATATATACTAAAAGCCTGTTTTGTTTTTTCAAGGTTTTACTAAAGCATTTTGAAGCTTTTTTTCTAATGCTTCTATCTTTATCATAAAGCTTGCTTAGAATTTCTTCTTCGCTCAATTTTTGCCCTTCAAAATTAAATTTTAAAGCACTAAATGTCTCATCAAATAATCTTGCAAATGCATTTGAACCTGTACTTGATAGAGCTAGGATAACTCTTTCTTCTTTTTTAGAAAGATTGTGTTTTTTGTGTTTGATAAGATTATTTAAATAAAACTCATAATCTTTGCAAAATGTGATGAAAGTTTTATTTTTTTCTTCTTTTAATTCGCAAAATTCGAGTTCAAAAAATAAAAGATTTTCTTCTATTTTTTTACTTAAATTTTCATATTTTGCATAAAAAGCACCTTTGGTTGTATCTTGAGCAAAATTTAAATATACATAGGTTAGTATATGAGAAAGTTTTAAGATTAATTCTTCATAATTTTTTAAAGCCTGTAAGAATTGCTCATTGTCTAAACTATGAAGATTATTTTCATATTGTTTTTTAAATTCACAAGCTTCTTCTTGGGTTTTTTGTAAAAAAAGATTTAATTCTTGCTCATCTTTAAATAATGTACTTAAGTTCCAATTTTGCATGATTTTAGCTTTCGAAAATGAGTTTTTTTAATACAGCCATTCTAATGGCAACACCATTTTTAACTTGAGTTAAAACCTTACATCTTTTATCAGCCATTACTTCATCGCTAATATCAATGTTTCTATGTACAGGGCCTGGGTGCAAGATAATGAGATTTTTATCTTTTATTAAATCTTTACTAATGCAAAAATCATTTGCATAATCTTTAAGCGATGCATAGGTTGGGATATTGTGTCTTTCAGTTTGTGTTCTAAGACTCATGATAATATCAATATCATCAATAACTTCTTTTAGTTTATTTGTTTTTTTGATAGGATAATTTGGCATAAAATGAGGTGGGGCTACTAGGGTAATGTCTATACCAAAACGAGGTAATAATTCTAAATTTGAAGCAGCAACGCGTGAGTTTTTAATATCTCCTACTATTGCTATTTTTTTACCTTTAACATTATAATCAAAATGCTCCATTATAGTAAAAAGATCAAGTAAGGCTTGGGTAGGATGAGCATGTTTACCATCGCCTCCATTAACTATAGGACAATGAGTATAATTTGCTAAAGTATGAGGCACACCTGAGTTTTTGTGTCTAACTACAATAGCACTTGGCGCCATTGCATCTAAATTTGCAGCAGTATCAAAAAGTGTTTCACCTTTACTTGAACTACTTCTTGAAACATCTAATTTTAAAACTTTAGCACCCAGTCTTCTTGCGGCTGTTTCAAAGCTTGATTGAGTGCGCGTTGAATTTTCAAAGAAAATTGTTGTAACGCTTTTTCCTTCTAAAAATGTACGTGGTTTTTCATCTAAGAATTCTTTTGCTTCTTTAAATAGAGCTAAGATTTCATCATTGTTAAAATCTTTTGTAGTGATTAAATGCCTCATAAGCCCTCCTTAAATTTTTAAATTAAGCTCATTATCTGAACAAATGGCGCTAAATAAAACGTCCGTTGAGCTATTTAAAGCTGTTTCAACGCTATCTTGAATAACCCCTATGATAAAACCAACCGCAACTACTTGCATAGCTATGTCATAATCAATATTAAACAAAGAACAAGCAAGCGGTATAAGTAAAAGCGAACCGCCGGCAACCCCGCTAGCTCCACAAGCTGCAAATGCAGCTAAAACACTCAAAAGTATAGCTTGTAAAAAATTTATTTCAATACCTACTGTGTGAGCTGCTGCAAGACTTAATATAGCAATGGTTACAGCTGCTCCTGCCATATTAATTGTAGCGCCTAGTGGAATGGAGATGCTATATAGGTTGTTGTTGATATTTAATTTAGAGCAAAGTGCCATATTTACAGGGATGTTTGCTGCAGAACTTCTTGTGAAAAATGCAAAAACAGCACTATGTTTTAAGCAAATAAAAATCAAAGGATAAGGATTTTTCTTTGTATAAGCAAAAACAATTAAAGCATTAATCACAAAGGCTACAAAAAACATAGTTAAAACTAAAATTATTAATAATTTAATATAACTTAAAAGCCCTGCTGCTCCTGTTTGAGCAACTGAATTTGCTACAAGTCCAAAAATTCCAAAAGGAGCAAGTTTGACTATAAATTTAACGATTTTTAACACACCTTCGTTGATATCAGTAAAAAGTTGCTTTGCATCATTAGAGCAATGTCTTAGGGCAAAACCTCCGCCTATAGCCCAAGCTAATATGCTTAAATAATTTCCTGAAGATAAAGCGTGGATAGGATTATCTACGATTTGAAAAAGTAAGGTTTTAAATACTTCGCCTATATGCGCAGGACTTGTGGTGGAGGCTTTTTCAATATCGGTTAATACTAATTCTACGGGAAAGACAAAGCTTATACTAACTGCGCTTAAAGAAGCTAAAAAAGTTCCAAATATATATAAGAAAATGATATGTTTTATTTTTTCACTTCCATGGTTAAATTCTTTTGTGCAAATAGTTGTTAAGATTAAGATAAAAACCAAAATTGGCGCTATAGCTTTTAAAGCTCCTGTAAATAAAGCACCAAAAATATTTGCAAAAATAGCTAAATCTTTAGAAAAAACACCTACTAAAATTCCTAAAACAATACCTATGCAAATTTGTAAAATAAGATTTCCATCTTTATAGCGTTTGATTGCACAAGAAAATAAACTCATTTCTTACCTTTTTTTGTAGTGATAAATTTTTTAATTTATTCTAACAAAGTAAAGCTTAAATAAGCTTTTTTATTTTTAAGCTAGCTTATGTTAGAATAGAGCTATCATTTTTATGATAAGGAATATAAAATATGTATTTATTTACTTCTGAAGTTGTTAGTGCAGGACATCCTGACAAATGCGCTGATATTATAGCCGATTCTATAGTGGATGCTTTTTTAACTCATGATAAAGACTCAAGGGTTGCTAGTGAGGTTTTTGTAGCAGGAAATAAAGTAGTAATTGGTGGTGAAATTAAATCAAAACATAAACTAGAAAAACAAGATTATGAAAATATCGTAAAAAAAGCTTTAGCGGATATTGGCTATGATGGGCATCCGCATTTTAGTAAAAAGCAATGTTTACATCCTGATGATTTAGATGTAATGGTATTTTTAAATGAACAAAGTCCTGATATCAATCAAGGTGTTGATCAAGAAGATGGAGAAATTGGAGCAGGTGATCAAGGGATAATGTTTGGTTTTGCAAGTAATGAAGCAAAAGAATATATGCCAGCAGCTATTTCTTATGCTAGAATGCTTTGCGATAAAGTATATGAGTTTGCAAAAAACAATCCTGATAAACTTGGAGTAGATATTAAAACTCAAGTTACGATTGATTATGTAAATAAAGAAAATTTTGAAAATTGCAAACCTCAAAGCATCCATACTATTGTAGTTTCAGCTCCTTGTGTTGAAAGTATGAAAATAGAAGATTTAAGAGCTTTAGTGATGGATTTGATTTTAGATTCAAATTTACCAAAAGAGCTTTTTTGTCCAGAAAAAACAAGAATTTTAATCAACCCAACGGGAAAATATGTAAATCACAGCTCATTACATGATAGTGGTTTAACAGGAAGAAAACTTATAGTAGATAGCTTTGGTGGCTATGCTCCAATAGGAGGCGGTGCGCAATCTTCTAAAGATTATACTAAGGTTGATAGAAGTGGGCTTTATGCTGCAAGATGGCTTGCTAAAAATATCGTAGCAGCAGGGCTTGCTAAAAAATGCATAGTGCAGCTTTCTTATGCTATAGGTGTAGCTAAACCAACTTCTGTAAGTGTGGATTGTATGGGAACAAACACAAGATTAAATGATGATATTTTAAGTGATTTTGTAATGAAAACTTTCCCATTAACTCCAAATTGGATTAAAAATAAATTCAATCTTGATAAACCAAGTAAAGATACTTTTATGTATGCTGATGTAGCTGCTCGTGGTCAAGTGGGGCAGGCTGATTATCCTTGGGAAAAATTAGACGCTCTTGATGAATTTAAAGCATTATAAAATGAAGCTTTTAAGCTTCATTTTGCTTTAAAAGTTTTTCTTTTATCTTTAAAATCAATACTTCTTTTGGCTTAATTACTGCATTTTCTTTTCCATTAACTGCATGGTATATGCTTACATTATAATTGTTTGCATAAAAACGCATTAGAAAATTTTGTAATTTATATTCACTTGAAAAATTAAACCAAGCATTATTTGAAATAGCTATGATGATCTTTGAGTTCTTGTAAAGTTTTTCTTTAGTTGCTTCAAAGCAGATAGCATTAGTGATGAGTTGATTATTTAGAGTGTATTGATTTAATTCTTTTCCTTTTGAAAATTCATCAATATTTAAAAAGTATTTTTTAAAAAAGTTTTTAAATATAGGAATTTCTTCTCCAAAAGGTACAAGATAGTGTTTGTTAAAAACTTGTATATTGCCATTGTCAAATACATAAGTGCTATTGTATAGATGATTAGGTGTGGTACTTATAGCACCTGTGATGATGATGATTTGTTTTGATAAATCTTTTAAGGCTTGCAAGTAACTTGGAGCTTTATTTAAAGCAAAGGCAAAAGCAGTTTCAGGAAAAACAATTACTTCTTTACCTTCTTTTATGGCCTGATTGATTTGATAAAATATATCTTTAGAATGAGTTCGTAAATTTTCTTGTATGAATTTTTGATCTTGGGAGATATTAGTTTGGATTAATTTATAGTCTAAATTTAGTGTTTGTGGTTGTTTTTGATTGTATTGAGCTCCAATTAGAATAAGGATTAAAATAATTGCCATCTTATAATATCTTGAAATGTATTTTTCATAATAAAAATAAGCAACCAAAAACATAGCTATAATGCCTTGATAACTTGCATCAAAGATTCCATATACACTTAAAACACCCCAATTTAGCCAATCAAAACCAAAAGGATGAATAAAACTAAGTAAAAAAATTCCGCAAAGTCTTAAAAAATCATATTTAAGAAAAAAACATACTAAAAATAAAAATCCATAAATTAATCCTATTAAGATAATTTCTAAAGGAATTAAATAGGCTAAATCAAAATAAATTGATGATAAAGCTATCCACCAAAACCATAAAATTCCTACAAAAAATCCGGTATAAAAATATCCTACTTTACTTTTATTTCTTAGCAATAAAACCAAACCATATATACTTAAAAATGGTGAAATAAATTCAAAAAGTAAATTTTCAAAAAAAGAAAAATAAATAAAATTTGACAATAAAAGTGCAGAAAAAAAGGCTTTTATTATTTTAAAAGTGGTAGAATTAGAATTTATGAACTTTAAAAAAAGGGGAAGAAATGGCAGAAAACGGAAATATTTGGACTTCATTGTTGCCTCTCATTGTGCTTTTTGCGATTTTTTATTTTTTGGTTATTAGACCACAACAAAAACAAGCAAAAGACCACAAATTAATGGTTTCATCTTTAGAAAAAGGAGATAAAATCATCACAAATGGTGGGATAATTTGCGAGGTGGTAAAACCAGAAGAGGATTTTATCAAAGTTAAGCTTAATGATGAAAATGTAGTTGTAAAAATTTCTAGAGATTTTATAGCAAAGAAAATTGATGCGTAGTGGAAAAATTACCTATAGAAGTATTATTTTCTTTGTAGTTTTTCTTATAGGATTAGTTTTTTCTATACCTTCTTTTATGCAAACCCAAAGTGGTGCTAAGATCAACCTAGGACTTGATTTGCAAGGTGGTTTGCATATGTTATTAGGTGTAGAAGTAGAAGAGGCGGTTAAATCAAAGGTTAAATCCATAGCCTCTTCTCTTAGTTATTCTATCAATAAAGAAGATATTATTGTTGATAAAATCAAAGTAAATGATACTAGTATTGAATTTAGTTTATTAGATGAAAATGATGTAGCTAAGGTTGATTTGTTATTAAAAGACATTAAAGGCTTGGCTGTTACACATGAAAATTTACACTACACACTTTCTTTAACCCAAGAAGAAATTAAATTAACTCATGAACAAGCTATTTTACAAGCTGTAGAAACCATTAGAAACAGACTTGATCAATTTGGCCTTGCAGAACCAAATGTAGCAAGATCAGGTGAGGATAAAATTTTAGTCGAGCTTCCAGGTATTAAAACTGCTGCAGATGAGGCTAGAGCCAGAGAACTTATCGCAAAAGCTGCACATTTGCAATTAATGGAAGTAGATGATGTTAGAATGGATCAGGTAAATAATCTTACTCCAGCTCAAGCTGCTGAATATGGAGATTTGATTTTTGAAGATGTAAAAAATCCTCAAATTAAATATCTAGTAAAATCTATACCTATTCTTGATGGTTCTATGCTAACAGATGCAAAAGTAGGTTTTGCACAAAGTAATAATCTTCCTGTGATTAATTTTACTTTAAATTCAGAAGGTGCGAAAAAATTTGGAGACTATACAGGAAATAATGTAGGCAAACGCTTAGCTATAGTTTTAGATAATAAAGTATATTCAGCTCCAAGAATTAATGAAAGAATAGGCGGAGGTAGTGGTCAAATTAGCGGTAGCTTTACCGTAGAAGAAGCTCATGATGTGGCTATTGCTTTAAGAAGTGGGGCGCTTTTGGCACCGGTTAAAATGCTTGAAAAAAGAAGTGTTGGACCATCTTTGGGTGCTGATAGTATTAAAATGAGTATGATAGCCTTAGCAGGTGCTTCTATGTTAGTTATTGCATTTATGGTGATGTATTATGGCATAGCAGGAATTTTTGCTAATATTGCTTTAGTGGCAAATATTTTAGTGATTATTGCTGTAATGGCTATGTTTGGTGCAACCTTAACTTTACCTGGTATGGCAGGACTTGTGCTTACTGTAGGTATGGCAGTAGATTCTAATGTTATTATTAATGAAAGAATTAGAGAATTATTGCGAGAAGGTGCTAGTATAAGACAAAGTGTTGAAAATGGCTATAAACACGCAATGAGTGCGATTTTAGATTCTAATATTACTTCATTAATTACTTCAGTGGTGCTTTATGCTTATGGAACAGGTGCGGTAAAAGGTTTTGCGGTAACTTTGAGTATTGGGATTTTAGTTTCGATGATTACTTCTATTGTTGGAACTCATGGTATGTTTGAAATGTTTATGAACCGTATGGAAAAAAGCAATAATACAAGATTATGGTTTGGATATAGGAGACCTTAATGCAATTTTTTAGTCAAAAACATGTTTATGATTTTATGAGAATGAGATTTGCAGCCATCTCTTTGTCTTTTATTTTATTTTTTGGTTCTATTTTTATCCTTTTTACTAAGGGTTTGAATTTTGGTATTGATTTTACTGGTGGAACTTTGGTGCAACTTCAATACGAGCAAAAAGCTCCTTTGACTGAAATTCGTAAAGCTTTGTTTATCAATGAAAATTTAAAAGGAGCTAGTGTTACTGAATTTGGTAGTGCTAATGAAGTGATTATTCGTTTTTCAGGAAGTAGTGATAGCTTGGGAAGTGATATTGGAGTAAGTATTGCAAATTTATTAAAAGATACAGGTAAATTTGAAGTGCGCCGCGTGGATGTAGTAGGTCCAAAAGTAGGAGATGAACTGCGTAATAAAGGTTTTATGGCGGTTGGAATTTCTTTGATTGCTATTTTGATTTATTTGGCAGTGAGATTTGAATGGCGTTTTGCTATGGCTTCTATTGTGTGTGAAATTCATGATATAGTCATTACTTTGGGTGCTATTGCGTTATTTGAAATAGATGTAAATTTAGATATTTTGGCAGCTGTTTTAACTGTGCTTGGGTATTCTTTAAATGATACGATTATTATTTTTGATAGGATTAGAGAAGGTATTAAAACAAGTAAAAATTCAAAACTTGATCTAATTATTAATGAATCAGTTTCTGCAACTTTATCAAGAACTACTTTAACAACGGGATTAACTTTAATTACTGTTGTAGTGCTTTATTTCTTTGGTGGATCTATGATAGAAGGTTTTGCTCTAACTATGATAGTGGGTATTGTAGCAGGTACTGCAAGTTCTATATTTGTAGCAAGTCCAGCACTTTTATGGTTTAAATTTAGCGTTGCACAGTATCGCCAAAAAGAATTAGAAAAAGTAAAGAAAAAACAAGAAAAAGAAAAATTAAGAGCGATGTATGAAAAAGGAACAGTGTAAAAATGAATTGGGGTAAGGTTATTTATATCTTTTTTGCTCTAATGAGCTTAACTACAACCGCAGGATTTTTATATGATCAAAATGAAGTTGCGCTATTTATTGCAGCTTGTGTGAATTTAATTTCTACTTTATTGAAAATTGGAGTTAGAAATTTCTTAGCAGCTGAATTATTTGCTAGCTCTTTGGTGGCTGATTTGCATTTAATTCCTGCTTTTGCTTTGATACAAATTAATCCAGAAGCTAATGTTATGGTTTATACTTTAGCAATTGGTGCTTTGATAGCTAATATCTTTTCAATGATTTTAGTTATAGTTGATTCAGTAAAAAACCAAGAAGAAAATTAGGAGTGAAAATGGCATATGAAGCAGGTAAAATAGAAAAAAAATGGCAAAAAATTTGGCAAGAAAAAGAATATTTTGAACCAAAAGATAATTTTTCTTTACCAAAAAAATACATTTTATCTATGTTTCCATACCCAAGCGGTAGAATTCATATGGGGCATGTGAGAAACTATAGCATAGGCGATGCTATGGCTAGGTATTATAGAAAAAAAGGTTTTAACGTCTTGCATCCTATAGGTTTTGATAGTTTTGGTATGCCTGCTGAAAATGCTGCGATTAAACACGGTATCCATCCTAAAAAATGGACTTATGAGAATATTGATTATATGCAAAATGAGCTTGCTTCTTTGGGTTTTTCTTTTTCCAAAAAAAGAATGCTTGCTACTTCTGATCCTTTATATACTAAATTTGAGCAAGAATTTTTCATTAAAATGTATGAGAAAGGTTTGATTTATACTAAAGAAGCTGAAGTCAATTGGTGTGAGAATGATAAAACAGTTTTAGCAAATGAGCAAGTTGAAGATGGTAAATGTTGGCGTTGTGGACATGAAGTCATTAGAAAAAAAATGCCAGGATATTATGTAAAAATTACCGCTTATACAGATGAATTATTACAAGATCTTAAAAAATTAGAAGGAAAATGGCCAAGTCAAGTTCTAATTATGCAAGAAAATTGGATAGGTAAAAGCATAGGGCTTAGTTTTGATTTTGATATAGAAGAAAATGATAAAATCAGTGCAAAAAAAATCAATGTTTTTACCACAAGAGCTGAGACTATTTATGGAGTATCTTACATCGCTTTGGCGCCTGATCATGAAATAGTAAATGAATTAATTGATAAAAAACTACTAGATCAAGATGTTATAGCTAAAATTCAAATTATACAAAACCAAACACCACGCCAAAGACAAGCCGCACCAAAAGAAGGATATTTTTTAAATCTTTATGTAATCCATCCACTAAGTAAAGAAAAAATTCCTTTATGGATAGCTAATTTTGTTTTAAGTGATTATGGTAGTGGCGCTGTTATGAGCGTACCTGCTCATGATGAAAGAGATTATGAGTTTGCAAAAACTTATAATTTGGCTATAAAAAAAGTAATTTATAAAGATGAAAATGATGCGCAATGCTACACTTTAAAAGAAGGTGTTTTAACTAATAGTGGCGAATTTGATCAACTAGAATGCAATGATGCTAGAGAAAAAATTAGTTTAAAAATTGAATCACTAGGTATTGGTAAAAAGGTTACCAATTTTAAAATTCGTGATTGGGGTGTTTCTAGACAAAGATATTGGGGAGCTCCTATACCAATGATTAAGTGTGATTCTTGTGGTATAGTTCCTCAAAAAATAGAAAATTTACCTATTACCTTGCCTGAAGATGTGGTGATAAATGGAGAAGGAAATCCACTTGATAAGCATGAAACATGGAAAGAGTGCATTTGTCCAAAATGTGGTAAAAAAGCACAAAAGGAAAGCGATACTTTAGATACTTTCTTTGAAAGTTCTTGGTATTTTGCGCGTTTTGCAAGTGATGATAAAACATGGCAAGAAAAAGCAGTAGATGAAAAAAGTGTTAATTATTGGATGAATGTTGATGAATATATTGGCGGTATTGAACATGCAATATTACATTTACTCTATGCTAGATTTTTTCAAAAAGCACTTAGGGATTTAGGCTATTTAAAAGATGATGAGCCTTTTAATAGGCTTTTAACCCAAGGAATGGTCACTAAAGACGGTGCTAAGATGAGTAAGTCTAAGGGGAATGTGGTTGATCCTGATTATATTATAGAAAAATATGGAGCAGATAGCGCAAGATTGTTTATATTGTTTGCTGCACCACCTGCTAAAGAACTTGAATGGAATGATAGTGCATTAGAGGGTGCGTTTAAATTTATCAATAGGCTTTATGAAAAAGCTATGAGTTTAGAATGTGGAAAATTGCAAGAGATTGATCATCAAAGTTTAAATAAAGAAGAAAAATATGCTAGATTAAAAGTATATGAAGCTTTGAAAAAATCTTTTGAAGTTTATGAAGAAAGCTTTGCCTTTAATATCTTAATAGCTGCATGTATGGAAGCTTTGAATGCCTTAAATGCTATAAATCATAAAGAAGTCTCAAAAGAAGCTTTTTATATTATTTTAAATATCTTAGAGCCTATCATCCCTCATGTTTGTTTTGAGCTTAGTGAGTATTTGTTTAAATGTGAAAATTTTAAAGTATTAAAAATAAAAGATGAAGTTTTTATAAAAGATAGTTTTAATATAGCTATTAGTGTTAATGGTAAAAAAAGAGCACAGATTGAAATAAATTCAGAAGCTAAAAAAGATGAGATTTTAGCTTTAGCTAAAGAAAATGTTGCAAAATGGCTGGAGGGTAAAACCATAGTAAAAGAAATTTATATTGATAAGAAATTGGTAAATTTGGTGATTAAATGAAAAAATATCTAGTGCTGTTTTTTGCTTTTTTTATCATGGCTTGTGGATATATTCCCTCTTCGCAGATGGCAAGTAGGGTTTTGGGTGAAAATGTATTTTTAAAAATCAATATTAGCAAACAAGATCCTGAAAACAGTGTTTACATAACAGACATTCTAAGAGAAGCCATGCTTAATAAGCTTGGTAGAAAAATCACAGATGAGTATAATGCAGATAGCTCTATTGTGGTTACGATGAAAAAATTAGAATTTCATCCTATGGTTTATGATAAAAATGGTTATGTAATTAATTATAAAGCAGAGCTTTATTTGGAGTTTATATTGCGTTATAAAAATGGCAAGGAAGAAATTGTAAATACCAAAGGAAGTTATAATTTTGATATTAATCCAAACTCTATCATCAGTGATCAAGCAAGATTTGAAGCGATTAAAAACGCATCAAGTCAGGCTTTTGATGAATTTGTTTCTATTATAGCTATTAAGGGTTATAAATAAAATGGCAAGCCATATCAATGAAATTGCAAAAGAAACATTGATAAAATTAAAAGAGCGTAAATTATATCCAACACCTGAAAATTATAGCGAAGTATTTGAAGAATGTGCTAAAAAAGCAGGGGTTATGAGCTCCAATAAAGCTAGAATAGAAAAATATACCAATCTTTTGGATGATTCTTATAAACAAGAATTAAAAGGAAAGAGTATTCGAACTATTGATGAGTTTTTGATGTTTTTAGTCTCTAGGCTCAATAGGCAGGTAAGTAGAAAATATGAAGATGTTTATGCTTTGCTTGATTTAATCATTCAGCAGCTTAGTATTAGTAAAGATAAAAAAATCAAAGAACTAGCTCAAATTACTCAACACAGATTATCTCAAGCTATGGATTTAGAAACCATATATCTATTAAGAGCTAAATGGAGAGAACTTGAAAAATCTTATGAAGATTATGAGCTTTTAAAAAAATTAGAAGAATTTAATATCCGAGCGTTTTTGGATTTTCACGCTTTAGTAGAAAAGCTTATCATTATGCTAAAAGAACGCTCTTATGAAAAACAAGCTGAACTTTTATTAGTTTCTTTAGAGCCTTTATTTGGCGAGAGCAAGGAAGTAGAGCAATTTAAACAAAAATTAAAAGAAAATCCTAAATTAATTGCTAGAAAAGAATTTGCACATGAGTACTGTTTGATGCTACAAAAAAAAGAAGCAATAGATAAATACTATATACAAAAAAATCTTTCTTTTTTTAATCAGCACTTAGAAAGCTTAAATGAAATGGTATCAAAGCTTTATGATAATAGTCAAGAGGATGTAAAATTTATCAATGCTTTAACTAAAGATGAAAATGGTAATGTGCAGATTAATTTTGACACTTTAAAAGATAAGCTTTTATATGCAAATGAGCAAATAGCTCAAATTAAAACTCAAATTCAAGCTACAAGTGATGATGAGCAAAGAGAACAATGGAATCTTGCTCAAGAGCTTAAAAAACTTGATGAAAACTATAAGCTTTATGCGGTTAATTATGCCCTATCTTTTTTTAAAATCAATAATATAGAACATGTTATTAATGCTTATGGTATTGATAGTTTTAAAACCATCAGTGGAAAATTTAAAAAAATTCTTAAAGGTTTATGTAAAAATTTGGCTGAAATTTGGATTTTAGATGAAAGTTCTTATTTAGTTATACTTCCAGGTAAAAATTTAGAAAGTGCTCAAATTTTTACAGAAAAAGCCTTGAAGCTTATAGATGATTATAAATTTATTTATAAAGAAGAAGTGGTTAAGCTTGTTTTATTATCTTCTTGTATAGAAAAAAAAGAATTTCCAGATGGTGATATTTTAAAAGAATTAATCCAAAAAAGTTTAGTATGAAATTTCAACAAACGCTTTCGCAAAAAACTATGTATGTGCAAAAAATCAGTAGATTTTTTATGTTTAGTATGTATGAAAAATATAAAAAAAACATCCCAAAAACCAAAAATATTCAAATCATTGGTACTAATGGCAAAGGAAGTACGGGTAGATTTTTAGCACTTTTACTCTTAGGGCAAGGGTATAAAGTAGGACATTACACTAGTCCGCATATTTTTGAATTTAATGAAAGATTTTGGTTAAATGGCAAAATTGCAAGTAATGAGCTTTTGGAAAAGGCGCATGAAGAATTAGAAAGTATTTTTTTGGAAGATATAAAAAAACTTAGTTATTTTGAGTATGCTACTTTTTTAGCTTTTTTTATCTTTAAAGATTGTGATTATGTGATTTTAGAAGCTGGAGTAGGTGGAGAGTATGATGCTACAAGTGTTTTTGAAATAAATTTTAGTGTTTTTACTAAAATAGGTTTTGATCATCAAGATTTATTGGGTAAAAATTTAGAAGAAATAGCAAGAACAAAATTAAAAGCCATGAGCACTAAAGCTTTAATTAATCATAAGCAAGAAACAAAAGTGTTAGAGTTAGCTAAAAAAATAGCTAATTTAAAACAAACTAGTTTAGATATTAGTGCGTTAGATGAAAATAAGGTCATTTATCCTTATGTGCAAGAATATATTCAAAAATATAATTTGGTAAGTTTTTTAAAAGATAATCTTTTTTTGGCCTTAGAAGTTTTTTCTAAAATTTGTGCCAAAAATGAAAAAGAATTGATTCAAAGTATCAAAAATTTGCCAAAACTCGATTTAAAAGGAAGATGTGAGCAAATAAGTCAAAATATTTTTATTGATGTGGGTCATAATGAAATGGCTGCTTTAGCTTTAGCTGAAATTTTCAAGGAAAAAAAAGTTCATTTAGTTTATAATTGCTTTTTAGATAAAGATTCTTATAAAATTTTAAGAGCTTTAAAGCCTATAATAAAAATAGTTGAAATTTATGAGTATGAAAGCAAAGACAGACCTTTGGCAGGTTCTGTTTTGCTAGAAAATTTAGAAAAATTAGATATCGCTTATCAAAAATTTGAACAAATAAAAAAAGATGAGTTGTATTTGGTTTTTGGTTCTTTTGTATTGGTAGAAAATTTTTTAAGAGGCTATAATGAAAGATAAATTTACGCTAACTATCACAGATGTAAATGGTTCTAGGCATTTTTTATTAAGTCAGATTATAAAAAAAGTAATTATTTATTTTACTACTTTTGTTTTTGTTGTTATAGTTTTGGGCGCTTTATATATTAATTATTTAGCAGATAAGCGTTCAGAACTTTTAAAAGAACAAGAAGCATTATCTTCAAAAAATACTAAATTATTTTCTCAAAATGAAAGCATGCAAAAAAGTTTAGAAGAAAAAACAGCTTTATATGATGAACTTCAAACTCAACTTGCAGATATTGAAGAAAATTTAGGTTTAAAGCAAGATGAGAGCTTAGATATACCAGAAAGATTAGAAAAAGTTAAACTTACTAACGATCAAGCTTATTTATTTTTAACACAAATTCCAAATGGACATGTGATAGAAGATAATGGAATCACAGGTAATTTTGGATGGCGTCATCATCCTATATTAAATAAAAAAGAATTTCATCCAGGTATAGATTTAAGAGCAGCTTTAAATACCCCAATTTATGCACCTGCAAATGGAGTGGTTGAATATGCTGCATATAGTAATAATGGTTATGGCTATTCAGTAATTTTAATCCATAATTTTGGTTTTAAAACAGTATATGCACACATGATGCGCAAAGATGTTGTTAAAGCAGGACAATTTGTAAAAAAAGGTGATTTATTAGGATATACAGGAAATACTGGTCTTTCTACGGGGCCGCATTTGCATTATGAGGTTAGATTTATTAATAAACTTTTAGATCCTAAAATTTTTATAGATTTAAACCGAAAAAATTATGAACAAATTTTTGAAAAAGAAAGGAGAGTTCCATGGCAATCTTTAATAAAGGCTCTATTGCTACAGTATCCGAAACTACAGTCATTTCAAATGGAGCAAAAATAGAGGGAAAATTTTATTTTGACTCTATGCTTCACTTAGATGGAGAAATTACTGGGGTAATTAATTCTTCTAATGTGATAGTAATAGGCAAAAGTGGTGTTTTAAAAGGACAAGTTAAGGCAAGTAAGATAGTGATTAATGGGGTTTTTGAAGGAGAAATGCAAGTTGATTCTTTAGAAATTTTATCTGGTGGTGTGCTTAATGGCAATATCATAGTTAAACAATTAAGCATTGAAAATGGTGGAAAATTTAACGGAAGTAGTAAAATCATTGAAAAAGATGAAGAGCTTGCAACTATCGATGTGAGTATAGAAAATTCAGAAAATGCAAGCTAAATTATATGAATATTTATTAAGCAACAAAACTGAGTTAATAGTTTGTGAGAATGATAAAGAAGCAGATGAATTAGCTCAAGTTTGTTTATTTTTAAATTTAAAAACTTTCATTTTACCTGATTTTAGAGCAGAATTTGGTAGTGATTTGCGCTCTTTTTCTAAAGAGCTTTTTGAAATTTGTAAAGTATTGAGTGCTTATCATAAAGAAGGTGAAAATAAAATTTTAATCTCTCCTATAAAAACAATTTTGCAAAAACTCCCTGGAAAAAAGCATTTAAAAAACATTATTCTTAAAAGAAATTCACTTCTTGCTTTAGAGAAATTTAAAGAAGAAATTTTACATAGTGGGTATGAGTTTGTAGACATAGTTCAAGATAAGGGCGAAGTTTCAATACGTGGGGATATTATAGATATTTTTGCGATTAACGAAGAACAACCTTTTAGAATTTTGCTTTTTTCAGATGAGATAGAAAGTATAAGATATTTTGATATTCATACACAAAAATCAATCCCAAATGAACTTTCAAAGATTGAGATTTGTCCATTTTTGAGTGCTTTCAATCAAGAGCAATATGAAAATTTACAAGAAAAAATTCAAAATTTTCAAAGTCAAAGCATTATCAATGATGTTAATTCTTTAGGTTTTTGGTGTATTGATGATTTTTGTAATTATTTAGATCTAAATTTCACAAGCATAAAAAAATTTGATATAAATGATTTTGAAGAAGATATTAGTAAAATTAATCAAAATATTTTACCTGAACCAAGATTTTGTAAAGATTTAGTAAGTTCTTATAATCATGATTTTTTCACTTTTCATAAAGATAAAAAAATTACTGTTTTAGCAAAGAATGAAGCTTTGTTTAAAGCTTTAAATTTACAAGAATTTCCAAATATTAAATTAAAAATATCTCAAGAAAGAATTAATTTAAGTACTCAAGATGAGCTTATCATCTCTTTAAATAAAAAAGAAAAAAGTAAAAGAGTTAGAAAAGCAAGTTTGGTAATAGATGAGCTTAGAGTCGGGGATTTTGTTGTGCATGAAGATTATGGTATAGCTAAATTTTTAGGTCTTGAGATTATTATAATTGCAGGAGCAAAAAAAGAATTTGTAGCTCTTGGGTATTTAAATAATGACAAGCTTTTATTGCCTGTTGAAAATTTGTATATGATTGATAAATATATCGGTGCAAGTGGTGGTGTGCCTTTGCTTGATAAGCTTGGAAAAGGAAGTTTTCTAAAAATCAAAGAAAGATTAAAGGAAAAACTATTTGCCATTGCTTCAAATATAGTTTCTTTGGCAGCGGCTAGAGCTTTGATAAAGGCAAAAGAATTAAAAATTTCTCAAGAATTACAAGATGAATTTATCAATAAAGCGGGATTTTTTTATACTAAAGATCAAAGTCAAGTTTGCCAAGAAATCACTCAAGATTTAAAAAGTATGCAGGTAATGGATAGGCTTTTAAGCGGTGATGTGGGTTTTGGTAAAACAGAAGTTGCTATGAACGCTATATTTACTTGTGTAAAAAGTGGCTATACGGCTTTGTTTTTTGTACCAACTACTTTACTTTCAGCTCAGCATTTTAAAACCTTAAAACGAAGATTTGATTCTTTTAATATAGAGGTTTTTAAGCTAGATCGTTTTACTAGTGCTAAAGAAAAAAAACAAGTTTTGGCATTTTTAAAAGAAAATAAACCTTGTGTGGTGGTTGGAACGCATTCTCTTTTAGGCGTTGAGTGTGAAAATTTGGGTTTAGTTGTGATAGATGAAGAGCATAAATTTGGTGTAAAACAAAAAGAAAAACTCAAAGAACTAAGTAAAAACTCCCATATTTTATCTATGTCAGCAACGCCTATACCAAGAAGTTTAAATCAAGCTCTTAGTTCTTTAAAATCATATAGTGTTTTACAAACTCCACCCGAGGATCGCTTGGATGTGCGTACCTTTGTTAGAGAAAGTAATGATGCTTTGATTAAAGAAGCCATTTCAAGAGAATTAAGAAGAGCAGGACAGATTTTTTATATTCACAATCATATAGCAAGTATTGATGGGTGTAAAAAATATCTTTTAGATTTATTTCCGAATTTAAAAATTTTAATCTTGCATTCTAAAATTGATGCAAAAACTACTGAAGAAGAAATGATTAAATTTGAAAACAAAGAATATGATTTGTTGCTTTGTACTTCTATAGTTGAAAGTGGTATTGATTTGGCAAATGCAAATACTATTATAGTAGAAAATTCAGATCGTTTTGGTATGGCTGATTTACACCAACTTAGAGGAAGAGTAGGGCGTAGCGCTAAGCAAGGATATTGCTATTTTTTGATTGAAGATAAGGAAAAAATCACAAAAGATTCTTTAAAAAGACTTACGAGTTTAGAGAGTAATTCTTATTTAGGTTCAGGAAGCGTGCTTGCTTATCATGATTTAGAAATTCGTGGGGGTGGAAATTTATTAGGCGTGGATCAAAGTGGGCATATAGAGCAAATTGGTTATAGCTTGTATCTTAAGATGTTAGAAGATGAAATTAATAAGCTAAGTAAAAAAGAAGAAATTAAAGAGAAAAAAATAGATTTAAAGCTTAATATCAATGCCTTTTTAAATAGTGAGTATATTAGTGAAGATCGTTTGAGATTAGAACTTTATAGAAGACTTAGTAAGTGTATGAGTGTTAATGAGGTATATGAGATAGAAAGTGAGATGAATGATCGTTTTGGTAAGCCTGATATTTTCACAAAGCAGTTTTTGGATTTAATCATCATAAAAATTTTAGCTAGCAAGCATTATAAGCTAGTGAGCAATTATGAACAAAATATTTGTTTTGTAAAAGATGATGAGAGTAAGGAAATCATTAAAGCAAAAAGCAAAGACGACGATGATGTAATTGAGGCTATTTTGATGTATTTAAGAAAGAGTGAAAAAGCATGAGCGGATATGAAATTTTTAAAGCTTTAGTTAATGTAAATATTGACTATAAAGATTTTGAATGGCTAGAAAATAACACTTTAAGCGAGTTTGAAATTTTAATTTCTGTGGTTTTAACTCAAAATACAAACTGGAAAAACGTATTAAAAGCTTTGACGAATTTAAAACAAGCAAATATTACCAAGATGGAAGATTTATTAACTTTAAGCACTCAAGATTTAGCGCTTTTAATAAAGCCAAGTGGATTTTATAATACCAAAGCAAAATACATTAAAAATTTCGCTCAAAAATATTTCCAAGATTTTAATTCTTTTGAACTTTTTAAAGAAGAAGTAGATAGAGAATGGCTTTTAAGTATTAAAGGCTTGGGTCAAGAAAGTGCAGATGGAATTTTAAATTATATATGTAAAAAAGAAGTTTTAGTAGTTGATGCTTATAGTGCAAAAATAGCTAATTATTTAGGTTATGAGTGCCAAAGTTATGATGAATTGGCAGATTTTTTAAAAAAAGACATAGCTAAAAATCAACGAGAGTTATGTGTTTTACTAAAAAAAGAATGTAAACTATACGAGCTTTATCAAATTTTTCATGCTTTAATTGTTTCTTTTTGTAAAATGCATTTTCAAGGAAAAAAACTTTCAGTAGATGGTGTGCTTATTTTAGAGCCTTTAAAATTTTAAATTTATTTTTTATTTAAAAAGTTAATTTTTTTTACGATTAAAGTGCTATAATGTATTTAACTTCATAAAAAGGAGAAGTAATGAATACAAGTATAGTTGGAAAGCAATTTGAGCTAACTGAGTCTATAAAAGAGTATGTGGAAAAAAGCTTTGATGCTTTAAGTAAATATGGCTTAGATGTGATTTCTGCGCGTTGTGTTATAAGTGCTGATGAAAGGCATGGAAAGAAAGGATTTTGGGCTGAATTTAGCATTAACTTAGCTGGTATTAATACAGTGGTTGTAAAGCAAAAAGATAAAGACTTGTATGCTGCTATAGATTTGGCCATTGATAGAATTTCTAAGGTTTTAAGAAGATTGCATGATAAAAATATCACCCATAAGCATCAAGATGAGATAAAAGAAAATTTAGTATTACCAAGCGTGATTGAAGAAGATGAGATAGTTCCAACGGAACTTGAATTATATAAACCTTTAGAAATTGAAGAAGCATTAGAAAAGCTAAAAGCGAGTAAAGATATATTTTTAGTTTTTAATGACATAGATGCAAAAATGAGAGTGTTATATAAGAAAAAAGATGGTAGATTTGGTTTATTTTAAAAAATCTAGCCTTTTTAAGGCTAGATGTATTAGAAGAGTTTATTAAAGATTTTATCTATTGCTTGATCTACTTTTTTACCTGTATTTTTAGCACCATCACTAGCATTACCACCTATTGTATTAACAATAGAATTTACCACACTTTTTGTATCAAGACTTACTTTAGGATCTTGTGTTGTTCCTTTTATAATTCCTTTGAAATTTGCTCTATCAATAACAATATTAAAAGGAATGTTTAATTTAGTACTTTTTGTATCAACTTTGCCTTTGTTGATGTTTATATTGCCTCTATCGGCCACTAGGTTTAAATTTAAATCTATAAGATTTTTATTGATATTTATTTTGGCTTCACCATTGCGATATACATCTTGCGTGATATCTTTTTGTAAAAGTAACATTAAAGCGCTTGTGATGAGGTTTTTCTTAAGTTGCCCATCGGCTAAGTTCATTAGCACCACACCGCTTTCTTTTAAAAGATTATAGTCAATACTTAAATTTGATTTTGCTTGATAATAATCAGGCAAATCTAAGCTTTGAGCTAAATTTGAAAGATCAGTATTTTGCATTTTAGCGTTAAAAATATTATTTTTTAAAGTAGCATCTAATGAGCCATTGAATATATTTTTACTATTAATGCTTGCATCTATTAAAGCATCTTTAAAATCAAATTTTCCTTCAAAATCAGCCTTGCCTTTTAGGTTTCTATCAACTAAAAATCCTAGCTTAGAAAAATCCTGCAATGAAATATTATAAGTACTTGCTAGAGCCATTTGATTAAGATCAAATTTTCCTTTTAATGAATTAATATTTGCAAATGAACTTAGAGCTTTAGCATTAAAATCAATGATTGATTTAGAAATTTTTCCATCAAGATTTATTTTTGCTGAAGTATTCTTTGGAAATTTTTTCTCTAAAAGCTTAGATAATTCTACTTCATTAAAAGAAGAATTAATGATTGCTTTAAAATCGCCATTAATATTGCTAAAATCAAGTGTTTTTAAATCAATGTCAGCATTTATATATCCATAAGCTAAAACTTTTTGTCCTATTAAAGGAAAAAGTTGCTCTAATTTTATATTATCAACCTTTGCTTGTAAACTTTTTCCATTAGATTTTGCATTGATAAGCCCTTGCATGATTTTAATATTTGCATCAAGATTTTGAATTTGATTTGCCTTAAGATCAACTTTGGCATCTAAATTTAAAGGTCCATTGAGATCTTGTTTGGTTAAAGGTTTTAATTTGTTAAGATTATCTACAAAAGCACTAATTTGTGCTTTTAAATCTTTATTTGTAAGATTATAAGAGCCTTTTAGCTGAGATATTTTTGCTATGTTTGAATCAAGCAGAGCTTCATAATTAATCAAAGAATTTTTTGCATTTGCTTTAGCTTGTAGATTAAAAGTTGTTTTTGGAAAATCAAGATTGCTTAGTTTTTTAAATTCTATAACATTTATATTTGCACTGTTTAACCTAGTATTTAGATTGAAATTTTTAAAATCAAGTCCTTGCGCTTTTAAATCTAAAATTAATTTAGAATTAATAAAAGCAGGCATAGAGATAGTCTTTAAAAGCTCTGCTACTTCTATATTGGTTGTATTGATGTTAAGATTATTATTTTCTAAAATAGCTTTTAAGCTGCCACCAAATCCAAGTAAGTTAGCATCTAATTTTTGTAATTGATTGTTTGCAAAAAGTAAATTACCTTGAATTTGACTTTTGCCTTGGAGTTTTATTTTAGCTAAAGATGAAAATTGATTAAAATCATCTATTTTGATATCAAAATCACTAGTTAAGCTTTGTTTTGCTATATCATAAATACTTTTTTGTGTGTAAAGTTTAAAAAAATTACTTAAAATTTCACTTTTAGATATAACTTCATTGTTTTGGATTAAAGATCTTATTTCACCTTTTATATAGCTTTGTTTTGGTAAGCTTAGATTAAAATCTTTCTCGATTAGTGTATTGTTGATAGAACTTGTGTAAAAATTAATCAAAGCATTGCCATTTGGTTTTAAATCTTTAGCTTGTATATCACTTATAATACTAATTTTTCCTTGAGCATATCTTGGTAGATTAGCAAAATCTAAAATTTGGGCTAAATCTATATTTTTTCCAATAAATTCAAGATTTATAGGAGAAAAATCAACGATTTTTGCATCTAAACTAAGATTAGAATCAAATAAAAATCCATTGCCTTTTACTGAAAAATTACTACTTTTACCTACAACATCACCCTTAAATGTAAAATCTTTATCGCTTTTTAAGCCAAGATTTTGAATATAATTTTGTTTAAGACCTAAAAGATAGTTTAAATCAAATCTTAGTCTTAAAGGTGATATACCACCTTCAATGTTAGCAAAAAATTTATCATCAATATTTGCTTTAATGTCAAGTTGAGAAAAACTAATTTTAAAATTTTCAAATTTAACATTCATACCGCTTTTTTGAGCAATAATCGTTTCGATTCTTGGTTTTAAAAAAGCATTACCCATACTTGTAAATAATAATGTATATATGGCTAGCAATGCTACACATACTACACCTAAAAGAACGTAAAGAATTTTTTTCATAAGAAACCTTTATAATGATATATCATATAAATTTAGTGATATAGACTAAACTTATATGATATATTTTACTTAATTTATTGACAATTAACTTTCTTTAATGTATAATTCTATCACTCAAAAACAAAGAGTGCTAAAAATGGCACATTTTAGAAAGGATAAAAAATGAATTTTCAACCTCTAGGAAAGCGTATTTTAGTAAAACGCTTAGAAGAAATGAAAACTACTGCTTCTGGGATTATTATACCAGATAATGCTAAAGAAAAACCACTAAATGGTGAAGTTGTTGCAGTGAGTAAAGAAATAGAAGATGTTAAAGTAAATGATAAAGTAATGTTTGCAAAATACGGCGGAACTGAAATAAAACTTGACAATGAAGAGTATTTAGTTCTTAATATTGATGATATTTTAGGGATTATTAAATAAAAAAGGATAAAAAATGGCAAAAGAAATATTTTTTTCAGATGAAGCAAGAAATAAACTTTATGAAGGTGTTAAAAAACTTAATGATGCAGTAAAAGTTACTATGGGGCCACGCGGTCGTAATGTATTAATCCAAAAAAGTTTTGGTGCTCCTACTATCACAAAAGATGGTGTGAGTGTGGCTAAAGAGGTAGAATTAAAGGATTCTTTAGAAAATATGGGTGCTTCTTTAGTTAGAGAAGTAGCTAGTAAAACAGCTGATCAAGCAGGCGATGGAACAACAACAGCAACAGTTTTAGCACATGCTATTTTTAAAGAAGGTTTGAGAAATATCACAGCAGGTGCTAATCCTATCGAAGTTAAAAGAGGTATGGATAAAGCTTGCGAAGCTATAGTGGCTGAGCTTAAAAAACTTTCTCGTGAAGTTAAAGACAAAAAAGAAATTGCTCAAGTTGCGACAATTTCTGCAAATTCAGATGAGAAAATCGGAAATTTAATCGCTGATGCTATGGAAAAAGTCGGAAAAGATGGTGTTATCACTGTTGAAGAAGCAAAATCAATCGATGATGAATTAAATGTAGTTGAAGGTATGCAGTTCGATAGAGGATATTTAAGTCCATATTTCATTACAAATACTGAAAAAATGACAGCTGAATTGCAAAATCCATTTATTTTGTTATTTGATAAAAAAATTGCTAATTTAAAAGATTTACTACCTATTTTAGAGCAAATTCAAAAAACAGGAAAACCACTTTTAATTATAGCTGAAGATATTGAAGGTGAAGCTTTAGCAACTTTAGTTGTAAATAAATTAAGAGGTGTTTTAAATATTTCAGCAGTTAAAGCTCCTGGCTTTGGTGATAGAAGAAAAGCTATGCTTGAAGATATTGCTATTTTAACAGGTGGTGAAGTGATTTCTGAAGAGCTTGGAAGAACTTTAGAAAGTGCTAGTATCCAAGATTTAGGTCAAGCTTCAAGTGTGATTATTGATAAAGATAATACAACTATTGTAAATGGTGCAGGCGAAAAAGCAAATATTGACGCAAGAATCAACCAAATCAAAGCTCAAATTGCTGAAACAAGCTCAGATTATGATAGAGAAAAATTACAAGAAAGGCTTGCTAAATTAAGTGGCGGTGTAGCGGTAATTAAAGTTGGTGCTGCTACAGAAACTGAAATGAAAGAGAAAAAAGATAGAGTTGATGATGCATTAAGTGCTACAAAAGCTGCTGTTGAAGAAGGTATAGTAATAGGTGGTGGTGCTGCATTAATCAAAGCAAAATCAAAAATTAGCTTAAATTTAGAAGGTGATGAGGCTATTGGTGCAGCTATTGTAGAAAGAGCTTTAAGAGCACCTTTAAGACAAATTGCTGAAAATGCTGGATTTGATGCAGGTGTAGTTGTAAATACAGTAGAAAATAGTAAGGAAGAAAACACTGGTTTTGATGCTGCAAAAGGTGAATATGTAAATATGCTTGAAAGTGGTATTATTGATCCTGTTAAAGTAGAAAGAGTGGCTTTACTTAATGCAGTTTCAGTGGCTAGCATGCTTTTAACAACTGAAGCTACAATTAGTGAAATCAAAGAAGATAAACCTGCTATGCCTGATATGAGTGGCATGGGCGGTATGGGAGGCATGGGTGGTATGATGTAACACCATCTTTTTGCTGCTTTTGAGTTGCTTTTTGTGTAAAGCAACTCACTCTTTTTTTCTACCCCGATTTTTATTTTTGTTATAATAGATGTAAAACTACAAGGATTTTACATGAAAAACTTACAAGAAGAGCAATTTTCCAACTCAAAATACATTAAACCTAAAAGATATACTTATATAGGCAAAGATAATAAAAAATATACTTGGGATTTTATAGAAGCATTAGATAGTGTTTCTGTTTTTTTGTATCATACTCAAAAAGATTCTTTTGTTTTTGTAAAGCAATTTAGAATTCCCTTATGGGATTATCAAAAACGTAATAATTTAAAATTAGAAAAAATGGGCTTTAGTATAGAGCTTTGTTCAGGGCTTGTTGATAAAAAATTGAGTTTGGAGGAAATAGCTAAAGAAGAATGTATAGAGGAATTAGGTTATGCACCTAAATATATGGAAAAAATAGGGGAGTTTTATACAGGTTTTGGCTCAGGTGTTAGCAGACAGTTTTTATTCTATGCTGAAATTAGTGAAGGTGATAAAATTGGCCACGGTGGTGGAATTGATGGAGAAGATATTCAAGCAGTGTGGATAAAAAGAAAAGACTTTGAGCAATTTTCAAAAGAAAATCCTATTAAGACTCCTTTGCTTGAATATGCGTATTTGTGGTTTAAAGGTAAGAATTAATCTTACCTTATTCTTATTTTTCATCTTTATGTTTAATATTTGAATCTTGCTCGTTAAGCATTTCTTTAAAGATTTCAAATAAATCTTCTGAAGATTTTTCAGCATTGGCGCATTTATCTAAAATTTGATTTTGTACTAATTTGCTACTTGTGTTCTCTTCGCTAGCTAATGTAATTGCTTGGTTGATGTTTTCATGAACTTTTTGGTGTGGTAAATTAAGTTTTCCAAAAGCTCTTCCGTTAGAAAATCTTTCTTTGCCTATACCTGATATCCATTTTGCAAGTCTACAGCTTAAATGGTCAGATAAAGTTTTACCTGAAGCATGAATGATTTCGTTGTAACCATTAAGTTTAAATGCAATATGATCTAACTTGGCTAGAGATATAAATATTTCAGAAGTGATGCTTTTAGCATGTGAGCTAGTTGAGTTTGCATTTGAGATAAGTTGAGTGAATTTGTTAGAAAATTGAACTATGTGTTCGTTGGATTCTAATGATACCTTTTCTACTTGCTCGCTTTGTCCATACATTTCATCAGCATTTTGTTTTAATAGATTAATGTTTAATTCTACTTCAGAAGTTGCTTTTTGTGTTTTTTCAGCAAGTTTTCTTACTTCATCTGCAACCACAGCAAAACCTCTACCATGTTCACCCGCTCTAGCAGCCTCAATAGCAGCATTTAATGCTAAAAGATTGGTTTGATCTGACACATCTTTGATTAAATTGATAACGTTGGTTATTTCATCAACACTACGGTGTAGATTACCTGCTGTATCTCTTGAACGATTAGCTGATTCGATGATACTTTGAAGTGAAGATATAATAGAATGAGTGATAGAATTTAATTCGTGCATGTCCTCTAAAGAAGAATCAGAATACTGTGAAATCATCTCAGCTTTGTCAACATTTTCTTGCATATCATTTTGGACATTTGCAATACCTTTTAAAACACCCTTTAATAATATTTCTAAGAGATGAGTTTCAAGTTCAGTTTTTACGCAAGTATTTTCTAATTCCTTTTTTTGTTTTTTAACTAATTCTTGTTTTTCTAAAAGAAGTTTTTTGTTTTCTTCTTCTAATTCCCTGATTCTATTTTTTAAATTCTCAACCTCTTGTTTTTGATTGATTTTTTTTCCAAACATGTTTTATCCTTATTAAAGTAAAATTTCACAGAGAATTATTTTTTATAATTTGACAAGTAAATATTTAACTCATCCTTTAATTTTAGTTTTTCTTTTTTTAAATTTGCAATTTCCAAACTATCTAAATGAATTCTACCTTCTTCTGCATCTTTAATTTTGTGATCAAGCTTATTGTGTTCTTCAAAAAGCTTATCAAAATGTAAATCTTTGCCTTTTAATTCAGTAATCAAATCTCTAAATTCGTGTAGCATATAAGTCTCCTTTTTTAAATTGATGTTTTAATTATAACTTAAAATAAGTTAAATATATTTTAACTCGTCAGGTTTTTGTTTGTTTTTGATAATTTTTTTAGCTATTTTTATACTATCAGCTGTACCAATAAGTAATAATTTTGCACTAGTGCCGATTAAAGTATCTCCTCTTGGCATAGGAGTAAATTTTTTATTTTCTATAATTCCTACTATGCTTACATTTGCCATATCTCTCAGGTGAATTTCTTTTAATCTTTTAAATCTTACCCATGATTCATCAGGTATTTTTATTTCTTCTAAATCGATAGGACTATTTTTTTTATAAAGATAGTTTTCCAATAAATTTTCCATATCTGGCCTAGCTGACATTGCGCTAAGTCTTTGTGCGACTAATTTGGTGGCAGAAACTATAGAATTAGCTCCAAGTTTTTTAAGTTTTTCTGTTTCATCTTCATTACTTGAGCTAGCTAGTATAAAATAAGGATTAATTCTTTGTAGTTCTTTTTCAAATAATCTTACTGAAGCAATGATAGCAATATTATCTGCTATGTTATTACTAAGGGTTATTACGCCTTTTGCACTAGAAAGATTGGTTTTTAAAAAGGCCGTATTAGTATGAGGCGCGCTTTCTATATAATAAGGATAATTATATTTTTCAGCAATCTCACTAAAATTTTCAACTTCATCAACTACAACAAAAGGAATGTGATTTTCTCTAAATTGCTGTGCTAATTCAATAGTAAAATCATTATGATAGCATATTACAAAATGATTTTTTAATCTTGCAACTTTATGGAGCATTCTTCTTTCCTTGATAATCTTAGACAAAACACCTTTTTTTACTATTTCTATTACCAAACCCATGCAAAAAGTAAATATTGTAAAAGTCAATAATACATATACAACGGTAAAAATTCTACCTGCTGTTGGTATGGGATTAACTTCAGTATAACCTAAAGTGGTAAAAGTCATGCCAGCTTGATAAATAGCATCGTTAAGGTTGTAATTGCTTGTAAGCATATAGCCAAAAGCTCCAATTAATGTCATCATTACAACAGCAATAAGAGGAATTCTTAAAAATTTAAGCTGTTCATAAAGCTCGTCGTTAAGATTAATCGAAGGTTTTGGGGATGGGGACCAATTGAGGAATTTTTGTAGCTTTTTCAAAAAAGACATAACAATTCCTCGTTTATATTAAGGATTATTTACCGCTTTGTTTTTTAAGCGTTCTTAAAGTTGAAGCAGCTACTCTAACTTTTCTAGTAGTTCCATCTTCTAAAGTGATACGAACTGTTCTTAAATTTGGCAAAAAGCGTCTTTTTGTTTTATTGTTAGCATGGCTAACATTGTTACCTACCATAGGTCCTTTTCCTGTAATTTGGCAAATTCTTGACATAAATTTTCCTTATGAAATAAAAATAATTTTTAGCATTGTATCTAAAACAAGCTTAAAAAATTCAAATATTACCAAAAATACATAAAGAAAATTTGATAATAAGTATGATAAAATTATTTTTTACTTTTATTGGAGATATGAAATGTATGTAGCACCAAGTTTATTGTCTGCAAATTTTTTAAATTTAGAAAATGAAATTAAAGAAGTGTCTCAAGCAGGGGCTGATTTATTGCATATTGATGTGATGGATGGACATTTTGTACCAAATCTTACTTTTGGTCCTTGTGTGGTTGAAAATATTTCAAAAATTACTTCAGTGCCTTTAGATGTACATTTAATGGTACATAATGTTAGCAGTTTTGTAGATTTATTTATCCCAATAAAGCCAAAATTTATCAGCTTTCACTTAGAAGCTGAGAGTCATCCTATTAGGGTGTGTGAGTATATAAGAAAAAATGGTATTCATCCTGCCATTGTTTTAAATCCACATACTCCAGTTTCAAGTATAGAGCATATTTTAGAATTTGTAGATATGGTGCTTTTAATGAGTGTTAATCCAGGCTTTGGTGGGCAAAGCTTTTTGCTGTTAGTGTATGATAAAATTCGACAGTTAAGAGAAATGATAGATAGAAAAAATCTTAAAGTTTTTATAGAAGTAGATGGTGGGGTAAATGGCTTAAATGCGCCTGATTTGGATGAAGCAGGAGCTGATATTTTAGTCGCAGGTAGTTATATCTTTTCCTCGCAAGATAAAAAAACAGCAATCAATTCTTTAAAGCTTGAATTTTGAGCCAACAACAAATCGATGATTTAATCATCAAGCTAAGTAAAGAAAACAAACCTTTTCCTTGGGTTTTAAAAGAGCTTGAGAAAATAGAAGAACTAAATCACTATGATTTTGATTTATATATTTTTGAGCTTTTAGGACTAGGGGTAGAGCTTAATGCGCAAAATTGTATGTGTTTGAAAAGTAAAAATACAAAAATAAAAGATGAGATTTTTTGTGTAGTAGATATTGAAAGCACCGGTGGGATAAAAAGTGGTCAAATTTTAGAAATAGGTGCAGTGAAAATTCAAAACTGTAAAGAAATTGATAGATTTGAGAGTTTTATAAAAGTAGAAAGCATACCTGAAAATATTACAGAATTAACAGGGATTAGTTTGGATATGGTAGAAAATGCACCTTCTTTAAAAACTGTGTTAAGTGATTTTAAGTTGTTTTTAAAAGATAGCATTTTTGTAGCACATAATGTGCGTTTTGATTATCATTTTATATCTAAAGCTATGTATGAAAATGATTTTGGAGTACTTTTAAATAGAAGATTATGTACTATTGATTTAGCTAAAAAATGCATTGAAAGTCCCAAATACGGCCTTGATGCTCTAAAAGAGTTTTTGTGTATTGAAAGTAAGCATCATAGAGCTTTAAGTGATGCTTTGGCTGCAAGCGAAATTTTAAAATACTGTCTTAAAAAAATTCCTTTTTATATAAAAACTACCGAAGAATTGTTACATTTTAGCAAGCAAGCTAAAAATCAAATAAAAAAATAAATTTTGTTTTGTATTTATTGCTATACTTGCTTTGCATAAATGACGGGAGCTTGTGATACAGGCTGAGAGTAAGCTAAAAGCTTAGACCGCACCAGAACTAGGTAATGCTAGCGTTGGGATAATTTATCAACTACTCACATACCCTTCATTTATCCAAATTTTATTTTAAGGATAAATTTAAATGAAAACTCAAATGTCTTATGCAAAAGAAGGAATTTTCACAAAACAAATGCAAATTGTTGCACAAAAAGAGCAAGTAAGTGAAGATTTTTTGCTTGAAAATATAGCATGTGGAAAAATTATCATTCCTGCAAATATTAATCATAAAGCACTAGATCCAAATGGTATTGGTTATGGACTTAAAACAAAAGTAAATGTAAATTTAGGTGTTTCAAATGATTGTGTAGATTATATTGAAGAAATGAAAAAGGTAGAGTTAGCTCATAAATTTAATATAGAAGCTATTATGGATCTTAGTAATTATGGTAAAACTAGTCGTTTTAGAGACGAGCTAATTGCTACTTCAAAAGCTATGATAGGCACGGTGCCTGTTTATGATTCAGTTGGATTTTTAGAAAAAGATTTAAAAGATATTAAAGCAAAAGATTTTTTAGATGTAGTATATCATCATGCTAAAAGTGGAGTGGATTTTATGACAATTCATGCAGGGATAAATTCTCGTGCTGCTAGGGTTTTTAAAGAGTGTGATAGGATTACTAATATAGTTTCAAGAGGAGGTTCAGTTCTTTATGCTTGGATGCAAATGAATGATGCTGAAAATCCATTCTATGAATATTATGATGATTTGCTTGCTATATGCAAGGAATTTGATGTGACACTTTCTTTGGGCGATGCGCTAAGACCTGGTTGCACTCATGATGCAAGTGATGGAGCTCAAATTGCTGAACTTATCGAACTTTCGTTATTAACTAAAAGAGCATGGGCTCAAGATGTGCAAGTGATGATAGAAGGACCTGGCCATATGGCTATTAATGAAATAGAAGCTAATATGCAACTTGAAAAAAGAATTTGCAATGGAGCTCCATTTTATGTTTTAGGACCATTAGTTACTGATATAGGTGCAGGATATGATCATATAAGTGGAGCAATCGGTGGAGCAGTTGCAGCCGCAGCTGGTGCTGATATACTTTGCTATGTAACCCCTGCTGAACATTTAAGACTTCCAAATTTAGAAGATGTAAGAGATGGTATAGTAGCGACTAAAATAGCAGCTCATGCAGGAGATATAGCCAAACTTCCTAAAGAAAGAAAAATAGATGATGAAATGAGTAAAGCTAGACAAGATATTGATTGGGAAAAAATGTTTAAATTAGCAATTGATGGAGAAAAGGCTAAGAAAATGTTTAATGAAAGAAAACCTGAAGAACTTAATTCTTGCTCAATGTGTGGAAAAATGTGTGCTATGAATACTATGAATAAAATTTTAAAAGGCGAGGATGTAAGTTTGATAAAAGAATAAACCCTCGATTGCGAGGGTTTAGTATGATTAATCTATTACTTTATAATTATAAGGTTTTAGATTTTTATCATCTTCAAGAAGTTTTGCTGGTGGATTACCATTTACTTCTTGATGTTTATAGTAGCGATCGCCTGCTTTGTTGCCATTTAGATCTACTTTATAGTGAATTTCACCTGGATTTAATTTTTGAATATCTTCAAAACCTAAATTTGAAGTTTTGAAATCTTTAATACCATTTTTGGCTGCAATTTCTACTAGTTTAGTTTGTCCTTGTCTTGACATATCAACTGATTGTAAAAGCATTCTTGAAGCTTCTCTAGGATTATGGAAGCCTGTTGAGTTTTCAGCACCTACAAAGTCTGCTCTTACTTGAGATTTTCTATGTAGTTCTAATACTTCTTTTAATTCAGCTGAAATTTTAGCATCATCTGCTTTGCCATCAGTTTGGAATTTAGGCATTTTTCCAAGCTCTGCGCGAATAGTTTCTACATCTTTAATCAAGCTTACTAAAGAATATTCAGCTGTTCTTAAATCATGAGCTACTGAATTTTGAATATCTTTTACTTGTTTAGCTAAATAGCCTTCGCTTTGAGTATGGCAAGTTTTGCAAGCTGAGTTAATATCAACTAAAGGTGATGTGATGTTGTGGTTAGTAACTTTTTTTGCACCTTTTCTAATATAAGGCATATGACAATCTGCACAACTTACACCATTTGCAGCATGTACTCCACCACTATAAAGTTCGCTTTCTGGGTGTTGAATTTTTAACATAGGTGCTTTAGTGATTTTATGAACCCAATCACTTGGGAAATTTTCTCTATTTTTTTCATAATAATCATCAAACATTTCTATTCTAAATGGCTCACCTTTTTTCCACTCACTCCAAGGAAATGCTAGTTCTATACCATCAACTTCGATTTCAATTGGTTTATTTCCATCTCTCCAAGAATCAAACTCATCATAAGTTTTTTGAGTACCATTCCACCATTTTTTAGAGCTATCATTAGCTATGCTTTCTCCGATAGTTTTTACTTTGGTACCTGTTGGTTTGAAGTAGTATTCAACGTGACATTGAGAGCATACTAAAGTTCTCATTTCGCTTCTTGAAGCTTTAATGCCTTGTTTTTCATCTGCTTCATAACCTCTTGAAATTAATGCTTTGATTAAAGCTGGTCTTGTAAGTCTTAAACTCATATCTGTTGGATTATGACAGTCTGCACATGTTACACCCATTCTTTTTCCACCATGAGGTCCACTGTGCTCAGGTGAGTTTTCTTTAGCTCCATTTACTGCAGGAACTGTTTTAATCATAGTCCAATATTTTGCAGAGTTAAATGCTACCCAATCACCTTTTGCGGTGTTGTTTAAAAGCCAAGGAGTCCATCCGCTATGACAATTCATACAAGCTGTTGGTTGGCCACCAAATCCTGCAAAACCGTGTGCGTTCAAGAAATCTTTATTGTTTCTAGCTGTATCCATTTGGTCTACTTGAACCCAAAAGTGACCTCTTTCTTCATTGGCATCAATACTGAATGGATAGCCAGCCCAAAGAACAGTTAATTGTGGATAGCGAATTAGTTTTGAATAAGCTAAATTTCCACCAAATTCTGTTGCATTAGGTGCTTGTTTTTCCACTGTTGTGTGCATATCTAAATAATCAGGAAAATTCTTTCCCCAATAATCAAAAGTAGGGTTTTCATCGCCAAGTTTTACAATTTCTTGAGAGATGATTCCACCTACTGAATCGTTTGTTTTGGCTGTGATATCTTGATTTAACCACAATACGCCCGCAATAGCTACTATAGTAGCACTAATAGCACTATATAAAATGCCTTTGTTATTCATTAAATACTCCTTTCATTTAAAATCCTCTCTTATGGCCAACACCTTGGTGACAAGATACACAACTTAAAGCATTATCTTTATGTGGATCTAGAGTAGGGTTGATAGTGTTACTCGCAATTTCTTTGTGACATTCTATACAGTTATTTTGGACTATTTCTTTACTTTTTGCATTTGCACTCAAATGCGTAGGCAAAGAATCAAGTTTGAAAGTAAATGCATAAGCATGTCCTAAGCCACTTTGAGCTTTAGCAATCCATTTTTCAAAAAAGCTATGTGGTAAATGGCAATCATTACAGGTTGCTCTTGGTTTACCATCAACTTCTTTAGAGTGTGAAGCTTTTAAATAATCGTTATAAACCTCGTTCATAATGTGACAATTATTACAGCTTTCACTGGCATCACTAAAATAAGAAGTGCCTTTAGCATTATGGAAAGTATACATTCCCACACCTGCTAAAATTACAAGTAAGAAGAGGAAAACAGCAAAAAGTTTTGAGTTTGCTTTTTTCAAAGTCTCTCCTTTGAATGAAGTTTAAGTTACAAGAACTTAAGTGCAATTATATTACACTATAAAACCTAAAAAGTAAATATAAGTTTATTAATAATTTATTATTTCTTTAATAAGAGAAAAAAAGTATTATTTTTTTATATAATTTTATTTACTATTATAAAAATAAAATAAATTTTAATAAAAGAAATACTAAAATATTAAATACTAGAAAATAAGGTAGGTGTATTATGCAAATTCAACCATCAATGTATATTAATAGAGAACTTTCTTGGCTTGCATTTAACTCCCGTGTTTTAGATCAATGTTCCAAAGATCTTCCTTTGCTCGAAAAACTTAAATTTATTGCTATATACTGTACAAATTTAGATGAGTTTTATATGATAAGAGTGGCTGGATTAAAACAGCTTTTTGTAGCAGGGATAAGCACAGCAAGTAATGATGAAATAACCCCACTTGCGCAGCTTAAAGCCATTAGAAATTATTTACACGAAGAAAAATATGTAGTAGAACAGTATTTTACTAAAATAACTCAAGATTTAGAAAAAGAAAATTTATTTATTCGTTCTTATGAAGAACTTGATGAGGACTTAAAGCAGCAATGCAATGAGCATTTTTTTTCTAATATTTTTCCTGTGATAGTGCCTATTGCGGTTGATGCAACCCATCCTTTTCCGCATTTAAATAATCTTTCGTTTTCTTTGGCAGTAAAGCTTTGTGATCCTATGCATCCTGAACTTTTAAAATTTGGTATGATACGCATACCTAGGGTTTTACCAAGATTTTATCAAGTAAGTTCGAATATTTATGTGCCTATAGAAAGTATAGTATGTTATCATACAGAGCATATTTTTCCTGGCTATAAGCTTTTATCTTCTGCTGCTTTTAGGGTAACTAGAAACGCAGATATGGAAATAGAAGAAGAAGAGGCTGATGATTTTATGTTGATTTTGGAGCAGGGTTTAAAGCTTCGTAGAAAAGGTGCTTTTATACGCTTACAAATAGAAAAAGGCACAGATGAGCAGTTGATCGAATTTTTAAGCTCTCATATGAATATTTTTCATAAAGATATTTACGAATACAGCATACTTTTAAATTTACCATCATTGTGGCAAATCATTTCTAATAAAGAATTTACACACTTACTAAACCCTGTATATACACCAAAGATTTTACCACCTTTTGGAGATAATGTGTCTATTTTTAGCGCAATTGATAAACAAGATATATTGGCTATACAGCCTTATGAGAGTTTTGAGCCTGTGTATCAATTTATCAAAGAAGCAAGTAAAGATCCTAAGGTTGTTTCTATAAGAATGACTCTTTATAGGGTAGAAAAAAATTCAAACATAGTTCAAGCTTTAATTGACGCAGCCAGTGATGGTAAGCAAGTGACTGTAATGGTAGAGCTAAAAGCACGTTTTGATGAGGAAAATAACTTACATTGGGCAAAATCATTAGAAAATGCAGGAGCTCATGTGATATATGGAATTACAGGTTTTAAAGTGCATGCAAAAGTGGCTCAAGTAATTAGAAAAGAAGGGGAAAAATTAAAAATTTACAATCATTTAAGTACAGGTAATTATAATGCAAGTTCGGCTAAAATTTATACTGATGTGAGTTATTTTACTTCTAAAGAAGAATACTCTCAAGATACCACAACTTTTTTTCATATACTTTCAGGATATAGCAAAAGCCGTCGCTTAAAGACTTTATCAATGAGTCCAAAGCAAATCAAAGAAAGAATTTTAGATATGATAGCTACTGAAGCAAATCATGGAAAAGATGGAGTAATCATAGCTAAAATGAATGCTTTGGTAGATGGTGATGTGATTAAAGCTTTATATGATGCTTCAAATAAGGGTGTTAAAATAGATCTTATTGTACGTGGAATTTGTTGTTTAAGACCTGGGGTAAAAGGGTATAGTGAAAATATAAAAGTTAGAAGTATAGTGGGAAAATATTTAGAACATGCTAGAATTTTATATTTTAAACACACTGAGCCAAATTATTTTATTTCAAGTGCTGATTGGATGCCAAGAAATTTAGAAAGAAGATTAGAATTAATGACTCCTATTTTTGATGAGCATTCGCGTGCAAAGTTAGCTCAAATTTTAAAACTACAATTAAGCGATAATGATTTGGCTTATGAGTTAGATAGCGAAGGAAGATATCGCAAGGTTGCTTTAAATGAAGCAGAAAAAATTAATAATTCTCAACAAATTTTAGAAGAATATATTAGTAGAATTTTCAATACCTTGAAAAAAGATACTGATCATAGTAGAGCAGCGCATTTAGCAACGAAACTTTTTAGGGATAGCTAATCCTTGCTTTTTAGCAAGGATTATTTCCAACCTTCTATGTAATTTTTAAGTTTTCTACCAACTTTTGGATGTTTGAGTTTTTTTATAGCTGAGCTTTCTATTTGTCTTACTCTTTCTCTTGTAACATTTAATTCTTTGCCGATTTCTTCTAAGGTTCTATCGCTTTCATCATCCATTAAACCAAAACGCATTCTAATAACAGCTTTTTCTCTATCATTAAGCTGATCTAAAACTTCATCAATTTGTTCTTTTAAATCATCTTTTAAGATATGATCCATAGGAGAAATTGAAGTTCTATCCTCTACAAAGTCTCCAAATTTACCATCATCTTCATTGCTAATAGGTGCTTCTAGGGAAATTGGTTCTTTAGTGATTTTAATCACTTGTTTTACTTTATCTACACTAAGTCCTACTTCTTTGGCAATAATGCTTACATCAGGCTCTTTACCTTCTTTTTGTAAATATTCACGAATGATTTTATTGATTTGATTAATAGTTTCTATCATATGAATAGGAATTCTAATCGTTCTTGCTTGATCAGCAATTGCTCTTGAAATGGCTTGTCTAATCCACCAAGTTGCATAGGTTGAAAACTTATAGCCGCGTTTGTATTCAAATTTATCTACCGCTTTCATCAAGCCTATATTGCCCTCTTGGATCAAATCTAAAAATGGTAATCCACGGTTAGTATATCTTTTAGCAATACTTACAACCAAGCGTAAATTTGATTTTGCCATTCTGGTTTTAGCTTCATCTGAGATTTTTTTACCGCGTTTTATTTGCTCTAGAATTTCTTTTAGTTGATCTTTTTCTAAATCAAAAGAATTTTGACTAGCTTCTTTGGTTTGAATGAGTTTTTTTATCTCCATATAAGTGCTTACCATGGTAGTTTCTAGTGCACGTTCGGCAATTTCTTCTTTGCTAAGCTTAGTAATATCTTTTAAAATATCTTGGTGTCTTTGTTTTAATTCTTCTGAAAACATTGGTAAGCGATATTCTAAGCGTTTTAATTCTTTGTCAAATTCCTCATCACTTTTTAAAGCTGTTTCCATGGATTTTACGATTTCAGAGATAAGTTTTGAAGTTGGGCCCAAATCCATTAGTTTTTCTTTTAATATATTTTTCTTAAAAGCAATAATTAATTTATCTAACAATTCATCATCATTTTTTTCTGCATTAATAGTAGATATGGTTTTTAACCATTCTTTTTTTGCTTTTTCTAAAGCTTTAAAACTTTCTATAACTTTTAAGGTTCTTTCGTCTTCTTTTTTGCTTGTTTTTTTAGGTTTTTTTTCGCTTGAGTTTTCATTTTCCTCATTTTCATTTTCTTCTTCAGAATCTATTTCATCATCACTTTTATCATCATCACTTTTATCATCATCTTCAAAGCTTTTAAAAAGCTCTTTTACTCTTCTTTCTCTATTGATTAAAGGTTCTTTATAATCAAGTATAAAATCAATCAAATAAGGCACAGAGCAAAAAGCATCGATGATAATATCTTCGCCTAGTTCAATTTTTTTAGAAATTTCAACTTCCTCATCTTTATTTAAAAGAGCAATTTGTCCCATTTCTCTTAAATACATTCTCACGGGCGAGTCTGATCTGCTCCATTCTAATAAATCATTTTCATTGGCTAAATCAAATTCATTTTCCAAACTTGTATCTTGTAGTTTTTGCTTTTCTTCTTGTAGTTTTTTTGCTTCTTCTAAATTTCTTTTTTTAGCAATTTCGGCTGAGGAGATTAATTCTACTTTGTATTTATCCATTAAATCACGGATTTTTTTTGCACTTGTTGCATTTGGAAGCTTTGCAAAATACTTGACAAGTTTTTCATATGTGATATAATCTTTAGAGTTTTCTTTGAAAAGTTCTTCTAAAACATTGGTTTCATTAGCCATGGATACCCCTTGTATTTAAGTAATGAGTGTAAAACTAAATATTATGCCTAAAGATTAATTAAAAACAAATAAAAACATTTTGGAACAGCTTTTGCTTTGTCAGTGAAAAATTAAGATTTTAGTTAGGAAAAACAATGCAAAATGGGTATTATCAAGCCACTGGTGCTATGGTTACGCAGTTTAATCGCTTAGATGTTGTAACTAATAACCTAGCAAATGTAAATACAAGTGGCTATAAAAGAGATAATGTTGTTATTGCAGATTTTAAAAGGATTTTTAAAGAAACTCAAGATGAGTTACCTATACAAAATCACACAAGAGATGCTGCAAGATTTGTAAATACAACTATAGATAGAGTTCCACAAGTTAATCATATCTATACAAATTTTAGCGTAGGTTCTATGAAAATGACACATAATCCTTTGGATTTAGCTCTTACTCGTGAGGATACTTTTTATTTAATTAAAACAAACAATGGTGAGGTAAGATTAAGTCAAGATGGAAATTTCCAGCTTGATGATGAGGGATATTTAGTCAATCGTCAAGGATATAGAGTTTTAAGCAGTGATTATTTTAATAATCCTGAAAATGATGGTATACGCATAGGGGATTCTACTTCTTTTATTAATGTGGATAAAAATGGAATCATTAGTGCGTCTAATCAAGATATAGCAAGATTATTCGTAGCACAAGTTGATGATTTAAGAGATTTGCAAAAAGATGGCGATAATATGTATAAAATTGATAATTTAGGCAAAATTAGAGATTTACCAAATTCAAATGCTATAAAGCAGGGTTTTACTCAAGGATCTAATGTTAATCCAGTTACAGAAATGGTAGGATTAATCGAAGCAAATAGGATGGTTGAGATGTACCAAAAAGTTATGACATCTCATATGGATGATTTAAATCAAGAAGCTATTAATAAATTAGCAAGTACTAAATAAAACTAAGGATAGATAAAATGTTAAGATCATTATACACAGCAGCATCAGGGATGGTTTCACAACAAACACAAATTGATGTAACATCAAATAATATTTCAAATGTTAATACAGTAGGTTATAAAAAATCGCGTGCAGAATTTGCAGATTTGATGTATCAAACGATGAAATATGCAGGTACTTCAACCTCAAGTACCACAAAACACCCAAGTGGTATAGAAGTGGGTCTTGGTTCAAGAGTGACAGCTGTGAGTAAAATTTTTAGTGAAGGTAGTTTAAAACAAACATCAACTTCAGGTCTTGATATGGCAATTGCTGGCAATAATGGCTTTTTCCAAATTCAAATGCCTGATGGAACTATAGCTTATACTAGAAATGGTCAATTTACCAAAGATGCTGAAGGAAATATTGTAAATTCAGATGGTTATAGACTTTTGCCGGAAATGACTATACCTGAAGATGCTACAGCTATTAACGTAGCAAGCGATGGAACAGTTTCTGTTATGCAACCAGGAAATACAGCTGAAACCCAAATAGGACAAATTGAGCTTGTTAATTTTATTAATCCAGCAGGTTTACATGCTTTGGGGGATAATCTTTTAGTAGAAACTGATGCAAGCGGTGCACCTATTGCAGGTATAGCTGGAGAGAATGGATTTTCTGTTATCAAACATGGCTTTGTAGAGCTTAGTAATGTTCAGCTTGTAGAAGAAATGACTGATCTTATTACAGGACAAAGAGCTTATGAAGCAGGCTCAAAGGCAATCACTACAAGTGATGATATGCTTGGAATTGTAAATCAATTAAAACGCTAAATTAAATAGCGTTTTAATATGTAACATCTTTCTAAAAAATATTAAAAAACTCTTAATTATAAGTATCTACGAAATATTCTTATTTCTAATAAAAAATTAAAATAATTATAGTAATATTGTGCTCGTGTATTATTAAAATACATAAAATCAAACAATAACAAGGGATTATAATGAACAGAAGGGACTTCATTAAAAATACCGCTATTGCTAGTGCTTGTGGTGTTGCAGGTCTTAGTGTTCCAAGTAGTGTACTTGCTCATACTGAGAATAAATGGCGTTGGGATAAGGCTGTTTGTAGATTTTGTGGTACAGGCTGTGGAATTTTAGTTGCAAGTTTAGATGGTAAAATTGTTGCCGTAAAAGGAGACCCGGCAGCTCCAGTAAATCGTGGGTTAAATTGTATTAAAGGTTATTTTAATGCAAAAATTATGTATGGGGAAGATCGCTTAGTAACACCTTTACTTCGTGTAAATGCAAAAGGCGAGTTTGATAAAAAAGGAAAATTTCAACAAGTTTCTTGGCAAAGAGCTTTTGATGAAATGGAAAAACAATTCAAAAAAGCTTATAAGGAAAAAGGTACTGAAGGTATTGGAATTTTTGCAAGTGGTCAATATACTATACAAGAAGGATATGCTGCTGCAAAATTAGTAAAAGCTGGTTTTAGATCAAACAATATAGACCCAAATGCACGTCATTGTATGGCTAGTGCTGTTGTTGGTTTTATGCAAACTTTTGGAGTTGATGAGCCTTCTGGTTGTTATGATGATATAGAACTTACCGATACTATTATTACTTGGGGTGCAAATATGGCAGAAATGCATCCGATTTTATGGTCAAGGGTAAGTGATAGAAAACTAAGTAATTTAGATAAAGTTAAAATCGTAAATTTATCTACTTTTTCTAATAGAACCTCTCATATAGCAGATACTGAAATTATTTTCAAGCCAAATACTGATTTAGCTATTTGGAATTATATCGCTAGGGAGATTGTTTATAATCATCCTGAAGCTATGGATAAAGAATTTATTGAAAAACATTGTATTTTTACAACAGGTTATGCTGATATTGGTTATGGAATGAGAAATAATCCAAACCATCCTAAATTTAAAGCAAGTGAAAAAGATACCGTAGCAAAACAAAATGCTATTATTGTAGATGAAGAAGAAGCGGTATCTTTGGCTTATTTGGGTGTAAAAGCAGGCGATAAATTTGAAATGAAACACCAAAGTACTCCTGATGTACATTGGGAAATTTCATTTGAAGATTTCAAAAAAGCTTTAGAGCCTTACACACTTGATTATGTTGCTAAAGTTGCTAAGGGTAATGAAAATGAAAGCATAGAAGAATTCAAGAAAAAACTTCAAGAATTAGCAAATTTATATATAGAAAAAAATAGAAAAGTTGTAAGCTTTTGGACTATGGGCTTTAATCAACACACAAGAGGTACTTGGGTAAATGAACAAGCTTATATGGTGCATTTTTTACTTGGTAAACAAGCTAAGCCAGGAAGTGGTGCGTTTTCATTAACAGGACAACCAAGTGCTTGTGGAACTGCAAGAGAAGTGGGGACTTTTTCACATCGTTTACCTGCTGATATGGTGGTTGCAAATCCTAAACACAGAGAAATTAGTGAAAAAATTTGGAAAGTTCCTGCAAAAACAATCAATCCTAAACCAGGCGCTCCATACTTAAAAATCATGAGGGATTTAGAAGATGGAAATATCAAGTTTGCTTGGGTACAGGTAAATAATCCTTGGCAAAATACAGCTAATGCAAATCACTGGATAGCAGCAGCTAGAGAAATGGATAATTTTATTGTTGTGAGTGATTGTTATCCTGGAATTAGCGCTAAGGTAGCAGATTTAATTTTACCAAGTGCTATGATTTATGAAAAATGGGGCGCTTATGGTAATGCTGAAAGAAGAACTCAACATTGGAAGCAACAAGTATTACCTGTGGGTGAAGCTATGAGTGATACTTGGCAAATCATGGAATTTGCAAAACGCTTTAAATTAAAAGAAGTTTGGGGTGAAACTAAGGTAAATGACAAGCTTACCCTACCAAGCGTTTTAGAGGAAGCTAAAGCTATGGGTTATAGCGAAGATGATACTTTATATGATGTATTATTTGCTAATAAAGAAGCAAAATCTTTCAAAGCAAACGATTCTATTGCAAAAGGATTTGATAATAGTGATGTTAATGGCGATGAAAGAAAAATTATAGGTAGCGATGGTAAAGAATTTGAAGGTTATGGATTTTTTGTACAAAAATATCTATGGGAAGAATACCGCAAATTTGGCTTAGGTCATGGACATGATTTAGCTGATTTTGATACTTATCATAAAGTAAGAGGTTTAAGATGGCCTGTAGTAAATGGTAAAGAAACTCAATGGAGATTTAATACTAAATTTGATTATTATGCTAAAAAAGCTGCTCCAAATTCAGACTTTGCGTTTTATGGTGATTTTGCTAAAGAATTACCAAAAGGAGATTTACTAGCTCCACAAACTAAAGAAAAATATAGTTTAAAAAACAAAGTAAAAATTTTCTTTAGGCCATTTATGAAAGCACCTGAAAGACCAAGTAAAGAATATCCATTCTGGTTATGTACTGGTAGGGTTTTAGAGCATTGGCATAGTGGAACTATGACTATGAGAGTTCCTGAGCTTTTCCGTGCAGTACCTGAAGCACTTTGTTATATGAATGAAGATGATGCTAAGGCCATGAAAATCAATCAAGGCGACATCGTATGGGTAGAATCACGCCGTGGTAAAGTAAAAGCTAGAGTAGATTTTCGCGGTAGAAATAAACCTTCTAAAGGGCTTGTGTATGTGCCTTGGTTTGATGAAAATGTATATATAAATAAAGTTACACTAGATGCAACTTGTCCATTGTCTAATCAAACAGATTTCAAAAAATGTGCCGTAAAAATTACTAAAGCATAAAAATGAAAAATAGAAGAGAATTTTTAGCCTTTGCTTTCAAGCTTTTATGTATAGGAAGCGGAAGTGCATTTTTAGCAAGTTTAGCATTTAGCTCAAATCAGGAGTATTTTTTAAGACCTCCTGGAGCAGATGATGAAAAAGAATTTTTATCAAAATGCATACGATGCGGACTTTGCGTAAAAGCTTGTCCTTATGATGTTTTAAAACTAGCAAATTTAGAAAATAGTGCTAAAAATGGTACACCTTTTTTTGTGGCAAGAGAAAATCCTTGCAGGTTATGTGAGGATATACCTTGTATAAGGGATTGCCCTACAAATGCGTTAGATCATAAATATCTAGAGCAAAAAGATGGAATTTATAAAACAAAAATAGGTATAGCTATAATTGATAGTGCAAGTTGTGTTGCTTATTGGGGAATTCAATGTGATGCTTGTTATAGAGCTTGTCCTTTAATGGATAAAGCATTAAAACTTGAAACAAAACGCAATGAAAGAACAGCAAAACATGCATTTTTACTACCTGTGGTAGATCATGAAGTGTGTGTTGGATGTGGGATTTGTGAAAAAGCTTGTATAACACAAAAAGCAGCCATTAAAGTTTTACCTAGAGAATTTGTTTTAGGAAAAGCTGGGGATAATTACATCAAAGGTTGGGATGAAAAAGATGAAAAACGTTTACAAGATGTAAACACAGATAAAAATTTCAATAAAAACAAGGCTAAAGATTATCTTAATGATGGAGAATTGCTATGAAGTATCTTATTTTAAGAAGAATAGTGCAATTGTCTATTTTGACTTTTTTTTCTTTTGGTGTATTTAATTTTATATTAAAAGGAAATTTAAGCTCTTCGGTTTTATTTTCTTTGGTACCACTAAGCGATCCTTTTGCGTTTATTCAACTTACTTTAGCAAGTTTGCAAGTAGATTTAATGGCTTTAAGTGGTGCTTTGATAGTGTTTTTATTTTATGCTATTTTTGCCGGAAGAGCTTTTTGTGCTTGGGTTTGTCCTGTAAATATCATTACTGATTTTGCTTATTTTATTAGAAATAAATTAGGCTTTAATCAAGCAAGAGTTTTTAATGTAAATAAAAATTTGCGTTATTATGTTTTGGCTTTTGTTTTGATTTTTTCTTTTCTTTTTTCTTTTCCTGTTTTTGAGGAATTTTCTTATATAGGAATAATCCAAAGAGGGATTATTTTCGGTGGTATTTCTTGGCTTTTTGTAGCTTTGATTATTTTTTGTATAGATACATTTTTTAGTCCAAGATTTACTTGCTCGCATTTTTGTCCTTTAGGGGCTTTTTGGGCTTTAAGTTCGCATTTTTCATTGCTAAAAGTAAGATATAACTTACAAAAATGCACTAAGTGTTATAAATGTCTTGGAGTATGTCCTGAAAAGCAAGTACTTTGGATGATAGGTAAAGAAAATCAAGATGTAAAATCAGGTGAATGTATTAGATGTGGGAAATGTATTGATGTTTGCGGTGATGATGCTTTAGGTTTTAGTATAATAAATTTAAGGAGAGAAAATGAAAAATAAAATCTTTTTATCCTTAGCAGCAGCTATTTTAATAAGTGCTTGTGGGCTTGCTGTTAAAAGTGTTGATTTAAAAGATATAGGTTTAAGAAAAACAAGTTTAGAAAGTGAAAATGTAGAGTTGTTGGATGTAAAATATTCTCAAGCAATGGCTGGTGAATCTGTTTTGATTGAGAGGTCATTTGAAAATGCTCCGCCATTAATCCCACATACTTTAGAGGATATGCTTCCAATTACCAAGGATAATAATATTTGCTTAAGTTGCCATGATAAGGCTATTGCTAAAGATGTTGGAGCTACGCCACTTCCAAGCAGTCATTATTTTGATTTAAGAAAAAATAGATCCACCAAAGACATGGTAAGTGATGCAAGGTTTAATTGCACGCAATGCCATGTACCACAAAGTGATGCTAAACCTTTAGTGGGAAATAGCTTTGAAGCGAAATTTAAAAGTGAAGAACTAAAGAAAAAATCTAATCTTATGGATGTTTTAAATGAGGGTGTAAAATAAAATTATGAAAAAAATATTTTTAATCTTACTAATGAGTATTTATGTATTTAGTTATGAGCTTAAACTTGATTCAAATTTAAACGCTTTAAAACTTACTGACAATAGTTTGCTTATAGGACTTGATAATGGAGAAATAAATCAATATTTCATTAAAGATAAAAAAATGCAAAAAATTACTCAACTTGATAAGATTAAAAATTTTTACGAAGAAAATCTTAGCCCTAAAATTTATAGTATTGATTACTTAAATGGGGCTATTTTGATTTTAAGTGAAGGTGATTTTGGAAGCAAAAAATTACATGTTTACAAAAATAAACAACTTTTAAGCCATGATTTAACTAATGATGGAGTGAAAAAGGCTTTGTTTTTAGATGATAATACTATTTTATTAGCCTTGTTAGGTTCTAATATAGAGCTTTTTGATCTAAAAACAAAAAGCGTTGTAAAAAAATTTACTTTTTCTAGTTCAAGCTTAAGTGATGTGGTTTTAAATGAAACAAAAACTCAATTAGTGGCAGGTTTTGAAAGTGGCGAAATAATACTTTTTGATGTGAAGAAATGGCAAAAAATAAAAAGTTATAAGAATATTCATAAGGATAATATCTATCAACTTGATTTTAAAAACACAATTATTGCAAGCTGTAGCACTGATAGAAAATTAAGTATAGTGCAAAAAGACCAAGAAAAAAATATAGAAAGAGATTTTTTGATTTATACTTGTGCTTTAAATAAAGATGGCTCAATAGCAGTTTTTGGAGATAATGAAAAAAATATCATAGAACTTATAGATACTAAAAATTTAAAAACGATAAAAAAATTCCAAAATAAAGATTTTTTGCTAGAATATCTTATATTTTTAAACGAGCATGAGTTTATTAGCGCAGGTTATGAAAACAAAATTATATTTTGGAGTATAGATGAATCTTTCTAGTGTGTTGATTTTAACTAAAGAAGAAAAATTAGAAAAACTTAAAAAGCAAATTCAACAAACACCTTGTTGTAGTGTGGAATTAGCTCAGGATGAAAAAATTATAGTGGTAATAGAAAGTGAAAATTTAGATAACGAGTTAAAAGCATATAAACAATTAGAACAGCTTGATGGGGTAGTGAGTATTAATATGGTTTTTTCTTATCAGGATTTAGATGAAGAAAGAGAAAAAATTTTAAAAGCAAATTTTGAGGCAAATGCTTTTGATGAGAATTTAAAAAAAGATAATATAGAATATTATGGTAATGTCTTTAGGAAGTATTGATTATGATTTTTTTAATACCTTTGATAGCGATCATATCTTCTATTTTTATTATTGATCATTTTTATTTTTCCAAAGAAAACGAAATAATAAAAGGGCAAAAACAAATAGAACAAAAAGATACTAAGCAAGATAAACAAAAATATCTTGAAAATATATTAAATCAAAAATAATCATGCACGCACAAATTTCATATAAAAAATTCTTTTGGATTAATATTTTAGTTGTAATCACTCTTGCTTTAAATTTAAGAGCACCTATAACTTCCATAGGTCCTATGATAGAATACATTCAAGAACACTATAAGATAAATTCAGCTCTAGCAGGTATGCTAACAACCTTACCTTTAATAGCTTTTGGTCTTATATCATTTTTTGTAGCGTATTTTTCACAAATTAAAGCTTTGTTTTTCGCCTTAATTTTGATTGTTTTTGGAGAGTTTATTAGAAGTTATTGGGGTAATATAGGTTTATTTTCTGGGGTTTTTTTAATTGGAGCAGGCATTGCAATAGCTAATGTTTTATTACCTTCTTTTGTAAAAGAAAAATTTGCAAAAAATGCTTATAAAATAATGGGTTTATACGGATCAATTATAGGTTTATCCTCAATTGCTGGAGTAGCTTTATCACTTCCCTTGCTTAAAATTTTTGAAGTACCTCAGGCTATGTTTTTCTGGGTTGTTTTAGCTTTGATTGCTTTGATTTTTTATTTTCCGCATTTAAAAAATAAAAGATTGTTGCGTCCTAAAAAGAAAAGTATCAATAAAATAAATCTTTTTTTAAATTTAACAGCTTGGAAAGTTACTATTGTAATGGGGCTACAAAGTTTCTTATCTTATAGTCTTTTTGCTTGGCTTAGTGTGATGATAAGTGAAAAAGGTTTTGGAATTGATTTTGGTTCTAATGTTTTATTACTTTCTCAAATCATAGGCATGCCTGTGGCGTTTTTATTGCCTGTTGTTTTAAGTAAACTTAGAACTCATGCTAAGAGTTTTGTTATTGTGCTGTTAGGATTTTTATATGTTTTAAGTTTTATTTTGGTATTTTTTTGTGATGTAAAGTTAGTGTTGTTGTTAGCAGCTATTTTTTTAGGTTTTGCATCTAGTGGGGTTTTTACAATTTCATTATTGTTTATTGCTATAAAAAGTTCAAATTCTTTTATAGCAGCTAAACTTTCTGCTATGTCGCAAGGCATAGGGTATTTAATAGCAGCTCAAGCACCTTGGATTATAGGTATGCTTCATGATAGCTTTGGAAATTTTACTTTAGGTTTTGTTATGCTTATTATAGTAGCTATAATACTTAATATTTTTGTATTTTTAGCATATAAAGCTCCTGTGATTAAGTAAAAATTAAAATAAATTAAAGTCTTTTTTGTTAGAATTTTGACATTTTATTTTTTTTGTGAGTTGATAATGCGATATACAGTAACAGAAGCTTCTATTTATGAAGCACAAGGTTTAAAAGATGAAGCTTTGGAGATTTATAAAAATATATTAAAACAAGATCCGCAAAATAAAAATGCCATTGATGCTATAAGGCGTTTAAGTGGCTTGCGCTCTAATCATGAAGATTTAAATTATGATATGCTTGATTTTTTTGTCAATATGAAAAGTGAAGAAGAAATTAATGAATTTAAAAGGTGGTTGATAAAACTATGAATATAGAAGATTTAGCAAAAATGGCCATAAGTGAAGTTAATTCAGAATTAGATAACAAAAAAAGCAAAAATGATGAATTTGCTCCTATGATAGAAGAAATTACTCAAGAAAAAAGTGTTAATACTCAAGAGAAAAAAATCAAAGAAGAAATTAGTAAGGTTACGCAAGAGCTAATCCAGGAATTAGATGATTTAGAAGTAAAAGTAAAAGATGATAAACAAAATGTCGCTATTAAGGTTGAAGCTTTAGAGGAAAAAGAAGAAAGTATTATAAACAATGAAGAATTTTTCTTAAAAAATCTTAGAGAGCGTATTTTGGTTTTATTTGAAGGATTAAAAAATACTAAAGATGAGCATATAGAAAAAAGATTAGATATGACCATTACTTTTTTAGAGTTTTTGCTTGCAAAGATTGAAGATAGACTTAAAAAATGACCAAGATTTTTTAAGTATTAAAAATATACTTAAGCCTTACACACGAAGAGCTTATTTAGTAGGTGGTTGTGTAAGGAATTCTTTTTTAGATTTATCTAGCGATGATTATGATATAGAAATTTATGATATTGAACCTAAGCTTTTTGATGAGCTTATGCAAAAACTTGGTGCAAATGGAGTAGGAAAAAGTTTTTTTGTATATAAGTATAAAAAATTTGACCTAGCTTTGGCACGTTATGAAAATAAAATTTCTACAGGTCATAGAGGTTTTGAGGTAAAAGTTTGTAATGATGAGCAAGAAGGAGCTAAAAGAAGGGATTTTACCATTAATGCATTGATGGTAAATATTTTTGATTTTAAGTTTTTAGATTTTTTTAATGGTTTGCAAGATTTACAAGAAAAGACTATAAGACATATTAATGATAAAAGTTTTATTGAAGATAGTTTAAGAGTGCTTCGTGGAATTTCTTTTGCATGCAGGTTTGATTTAACAATTGCAAAAGAAAGTTTAAAATTAATGCAAACTATGGATATAAGTGATTTATCTAAAGAACGTATTAATAATGAACTTTATAAAATTTTTAAAACTTCAAGATTAAATAAAGCTTATGAGTATTTTAAAATTTTAAATTTAGAAGAAAAAATCTTTTTTTATCAAAGCTGTAATAAAGAATTTGAAAGACTTTTAGAGCAAAGTCAAAAATTAATTTACAGTGAGGCTTTGTTTTTGTATTTGTATTTGAATTTTTTTCATATAAATAAAGAAATTTTTTTTAAAAAAACAAAATTAAAAAAAGAACTATTAAAAAAATGCGAACAAGAGTTTATTTTGGGTAAAATTGATGATTTTAATTTAGCCAAAATTGCTTTAAAAATTCCACTTTGTAAATGGCTTGGGCTTTGGGATAATGAGCGCATAACACAAGCAAAGAAATTAAATTTATATCATCATACTTTTGAAAGTAAAATAAATGCAAATGATTTACTAAAGGAAGGATTTAGTGGAAAAGAACTTGGGATTGAGCTTGAAAAAAGAAGATTACAAGAATTAAAAAACTATATAAAGGAGTAAAAATGAATGAATATATTTTAAAAATTTCAAGTAGTGATGAAAAAGGATTGATTTATAGAATTTCAGATGTTATTTTTAAATATAGAATCAATATTATAAAAAATGATGAATTTGTTGGAGAAAATCGTTTTTTCTTTAGGGCGCATTTAGAAGGTGAGCTTGATATAAAAGCTTTTAAAGGAACGCTTGAAGCCATGCTTCCTGATAATGCACAAATTGAAATTACACCAAGGAGAAAAAAAGATATTATTGTTTTAGCTACTAAAGAAACTCATTGTTTGGGCGAATTACTTATCCGCCAATTTAGTGGGGAATTTAACGCAAATATTAAAGCAGTTATTGCAAATTATGAGATATTAAAACCTTTAGTGGATAAATTTAACATACCTTTTCATACTATTTTAGCACAGGATTTAAGCAGACAAGAGCATGAAGAAAAATTACTAGAGTGTTTAAAACAATATGAATTTGATTATATTGTTTTAGCAAAATATATGAGAATATTATCTCCATCTTTTGTGGAGCATTTTGAAGGAAAAATTATTAATATCCACCATTCTTTTTTACCTGCATTTATAGGGGCTAATCCTTATAAGCAAGCTTATGAAAGAGGAGTGAAGATTATAGGTGCAACAGCGCATTTTGTAAATAATAACTTAGATGAGGGACCAATTATCACCCAAGATGTTATACCGGTTACTCATGAATATTCTTGGCAGGCTATGCAACAAGCAGGACGTAATGTGGAAAAAAATGTTTTTTCTAAGGCTTTGGATTTAGTGTTTGATGATAAGATTTTTATACACGAAAATAAAACAATAGTGTTTTAAATTTTTGATGCCAAAAAAGGCATCAAAAATTAGCAAGAATAACAAGTTTTAAACTCATATGCAGTTGGTCTAGCTTCTACAGGCCATACCTGTGTTTCAAATTTCATATGTTGATAATCATCAATAAACACATCACTCATAACAGGCTTTAAGAAAGCATTTTTTCTAATGAGTGCTTCTAAAGATCCTCTTAAAGTATGAGGTAATTGTTCTATACCTTTTTCTCTAATTTCATCTAGAGTTAGTGCAAATAAATTTTCATCCATAGGGCCAACCGGCATGGTTTTATTTTTAATGCCATCAAGTCCTGCCATAAGCAAGCTTGTAAAAGCTAGGTAAGGATTAGAAGTGCTATCAGGAAATCTTATTTCTACTCTTGCGCTTTTTTCATTAATACCATAAGGCACGCGACAACTTGCAGAGCGATTTTGACAAGAATAAGTTAATATACAAGGTGCTTCAAAACCTGGAACTATTCTTTTATAAGAGTTTGAACTAGGATTAGTAAATGCCGCAACACTTCTTGCATTAGCTAAAATTCCACCGATGTAATTAATCGCACATTCGCTTAATTTTCCATAGCCTTCTTTATCATAGAATAAATTTACTCCATCTTTCCAAAGACTCATATGCACATGCATACCGCTTCCATTGTCTCCATAGAGTGGTTTTGGCATGAAAGTTGCTGTTTTTCCATTTAAATGTGCTACCATTTTTACTACATATTTGTAAATTTGCACATTATCAGCAGCTTCAACTAAATTTCCAAATTCTACACCAATTTCAGCTTGTCCTTGTGCTACTTCATGGTGATGTACGAAAGTTTTTAAACCCACTCTTTCTAAAACTTGCACCATTTCAGCTCTAATATCCACGCTAGAATCAATAGGACTTACAGGAAAATATCCGCCTTTGTTTCTTGGGCGATGTCCGCTATTATAACTATCTGTGAAGTCTTTATTATCATTCCATTCACCTTCTTCAGTATCTACTTCATATTTTGCACAATGAGAAGAATCAACTATTTTTACATTATCAAAAATAAAAAATTCATTTTCAGGACCAAAATAAGCTATGTCAGCGATATTGCTTGCACTTAAGTGTTGCATTGCTTTTTTGGCAATACTTCTTGGGCATTTTTCATACATTTGATCTTTGTAAATATCATATACATCACAAATTACTATGATAGTAGGATCTGCTGTAAAAGGATCTAAAAACGCACTTTCTATATCAGGTTTTAAAATCATATCCGATTTTTCTATAGGTTGCCAACCGTGCAAAGAACTTGCATCAAACGGAATTCCATTTTCGAAAGTTTTATCATCAACTGCTTTTATATTGTAAGTAATATGGTGCCAAGTACCTATCATATCGGTAAATCTAAAATCAACAAACATTACTTCATGCCCTTGACAATAACTAAAAAATTCATCAATATTATTTACAAACTTACCCATTTTCTCTCCTTTTTAAATTAGTTTTTTATTTTTAAGATTGTAGTATATTTTTTTTAAATTAAGTTTAAATTAATATTTTTTTTATAGTCAAATGTAAAAAATATAAATTTATATAATTAATTAATAAAATTAATATTGGTTTATATTTTTTTGTAATATAATCTCGCATTAGTTTTTATTATTAAAAAAGGTGTGACAATGACTCAAGAAGAATTAGATGCTTTAATGAATAGCACTGAAGACTTAGATCTTGACTCTGCGGAGGATGTGGAAGCAAAACCTGAGACAGATTATGAAGATGAAGCAAAAAACCAGCAAATTGTAGAAGAAATGATTAATGGTGATTATAAAGCAAGGGCAGATATGGCTTGGCCACCACCACCACCTAGTAAAGAACATAAAGTTGTGCATCAACTTGATGATGTTACAAGAGATAGTGAAATCAAAGCTACTGAAATGATGGAAAAATTAGAAGCTATTAATGATTTTTTTGCAAATTCAGAAAATGAGCTTTGTGTAATTAGTGATGCTTTAAATAAAAATATAGAAATTTTTGAAAAACTAAATGCGAAATTTCCTAATGTTGCAAGTTTTAAAGAAGCTATAGAAACTAATAACAATGCTAAAAATATTATAGATGAGATTACAGGTTGTTTACAAACTGGACAAGATGAGGTTATGATGGCAATGGATGCTATGCAATATCAAGATATTCATCGTCAAAAAATCGAGCGTGTTATTAATGTTATGAGAGCTTTAAGTAGATATATGAGTAGTCTGTTTGAAGGTAAAATTGATGATGAAAAACGTGTTGGCTCAGCTGTGCATATTCAAGGGGATTCCACTACAGATGTTGTAAGTAATGATGATATTGAGGCATTAATCGCAAGTTTAGGAAAAAAATGATTATTCCTGAAATAGTAGCTCCTGCGGGAAATTTTACAAAATTAAAAATAGCATTAGCTTATGGGGCTGATGCTGTTTATGCAGGAGTGAGTAATTTTTCATTAAGAGCAAGAACTGCTAGAGATTTTAATTATGAAACTTTTAAAGAAGCTATTGATTATACTCATGCAAGAGGAAAAAAAATTTATGTAACTATTAATGGTTTTCATTTTAGTTCGCAAATTGAGGGTTTAAAAAGACATATTTTAAAATTAAAAGAAATGAAACCCGATGCTTTTATAGTAGCTTCTGTGGGTGCTATGCGTTTAGTTAAAGAACTTGCACCTGAAATTAATCTTCATGTATCCACCCAAGCTAATATTTTAAACTATTTAGACGCTCAAGTTTATAAAGATATGGGCGCAAAGCGTGTTGTTATAGCAAGGGAACTTGGCTTAAAAGATGCAAAAGATTTAAAAAATAATTGCGATATCGAGCTTGAAAGTTTTGTCCATGGTTCTATGTGCTTTGCATATTCTGGTAGATGTTTAATAAGTTCAGTGCAAAGTGGACGCATGAGTAATCGTGGCTCTTGTGCAAATGATTGTAGGTTTAACTATGAGCTTTATGCGAAAAATCCAGAAACAAATACGCTTTTTAGATTAGAAGAAGATGAAAATGGCACACATGTATTTAATTCTAAAGATTTAAATCTAAGTTCATATGTTCAAAAAATTATGCAAGAAAATTGTACTCATGCCTTTAAAATAGAAGGCAGAACAAAAAGTGAGTATTATGTAGCTTTGACCACAAGAACTTATAAAATGGCAGTGCAAGATGTATTGCAAAATACTTTTGATGCTATTAAATACGAAAAAGAAATCCATACTTTAAAACACAGAGGTTTTACAGATGGATATTTAGTTTCAAGAGCTTATGAAAAAACAGATTCTATTAACCATAACACAAGTATAGAAGAAGGAACTCATCAAGTGCATGCTATTAGTGAAGATGGTGAGTTTTTTAAATGTAAAGGCAAAATAGAATTAAACAAAGAATATGAAATTTTAGCCCCGGTTAATTCTAATATAGAATTAGGAGAAAATAAATTAGGCTTAATTTATGAAAATGATGGTAAAAAATTTATAGTTTTTAAACAATTATTAGCCAAAAATAATAAAGAATTTAGTGAAATTCATAGTGGTAATGAAAACGAAATTGCTTTACCATTTAAGCTTCCAGAATTTAGCTTTTTAAGAAGGAGTGTTGAATGAAATTTGTTTCTATATTGATGGGAAGCAAGAGTGATTATGATATAGTGAAAGAAGCTTTGGGAATTTTGGAAAAATTTGATGTTAAATATGAAATCTTAATCACTTCAGCTCATAGAAGTCCTCAAAGAACCCAAGAATACATTAAAAACGCAGAAGACAAAGGTGCTAAAGTATTTATCGCCGCAGCGGGCATGGCGGCACATTTAGCAGGAGCTGTTGCAGCACACACAACAAAACCTGTTTTAGGTATACCTATGCCAGGAAGTAATTTAGCAAGCATGGATTCTTTATTTTCAACTGTCCAAATGCCAAGTGGAATTCCTGTGGCAACTGTAGCTATAGGTAAAGCAGGAGCTATTAATGCAGCTTATTTAGCTGTACAAATTTTAGCAATAGAAGATGAATCTTTAGTGCAAAAATTACTAGAAGATAGACAAAAACAACAAGAAAAATTAATCCAAGATTCTAATACAATTGAAGTTTTTCTTTAAGGAGCATATATGCAAACTTACTTGGAATTAAAAGAATTTTGTCAATTAGTGCATTTATCTGAAGATGTTGTAAAAGGAATGATGGCAAATGGTGCTTTAAATTTCAAAGAAGAAGAGGGTAAAATTTATATAGAAGCCAACCAAGGAACTTTTAGTGTGGTACCTATGAGCTCAAAACAACCTGCTATGGTAAACTCTATGACTTTAGCAGGAGAAAGTTTTGTAGAAAAAACCATAGGAACTATTTTAAATTTACATGAAAAAGTTCTTGATGCTAAGGATGAGACCTTAGAAGCTTTAAAAGGTGAGAATAAATTTTTAAAAGATGCTCTTTATTCTATGCAAGAACTTTATGATGAGGATAGAAAAACTATAGAAAATCTTAACGAGCAACTTAAATATGCGCGCAATGAAGTAGAATTTCTAAAAAGAAAATATAAAATGATGTGGAATAAAACAGTAGAATTATATGCAAATTCGCCTGAAAAGCCAGAAGAAATAAAGGAAGAAAAATGACCTTTTCTCAAATGATATTAAATTTGCAAGAATTTTGGCAAAAGCAAGGTTGTGCTATTATGCAACCTTATGATTTTCCAGCAGGTGCAGGGACTTTTCATCCGGCAACTTTTTTAAGAAGTTTAGGAAAAAAACCATGGGCAACTGCTTATGTAGCACCAAGTAGAAGACCAACTGATGGAAGATATGGAGAAAATCCTAATAGACTAGGTGCTTATTATCAATTTCAAGTTTTGATTAAACCAAGTCCTGATAATATTCAAGAATTATACTTAAAAAGTTTAGAAAATTTAGGTTTTGATTTAAAATCGCATGATATTCGTTTTGTTGAAGATAATTGGGAAAGTCCAAGTTTAGGCGCTTGGGGTTTAGGTTGGGAAGTTTGGCTTGATGGTATGGAAGTGACACAATTTACTTATTTTCAACAAGTTGGTGGTATAAGCGTAGATTTAGTAAGTGCTGAAATTACTTATGGTTTAGAAAGACTTGCAATGTATTTACAAGATGTAGATAATGTGTATGATATAGTTTGGAATGAATTTAACGGTGAAAAAATTACTTATAAAGATGTCCATAAGCAAGGTGAGTTTGAATTTAGTAAATATAATTTTGAAGTAAGTGATGTTAAAACTTTAAATGTGCTATTTGAAAATGCTTATAATGAGTGTAAAAATGCATTAGAAGCAAAGCTTGCTTTACCCGCATATGATTATTGTATGTTAGCAGCACATACTTTCAACTTGCTTGATGCAAGAGGAGCTATTTCAGTAACTCAAAGACAAGACTTTATGCTTAAAATTAGAGAATTATCTAAAAATTGTGCCTCGGTGTATAAAGAAAGTTTAGATGAAAATCAAAGAAATTTATGATTATTTGGATACTATTAGCCCATTTAACACGCAAAGTTCATGGGATAATAGTGGCTTATTACTTGGAACTTTAGATCAAGAAGTAAGTCAAATTTATCTTGCTCTTGATGTGGATATGTATTTAATTGAAAATGCACGTGAAAATTCACTTTTTATAGTTCATCATCCTTTGATTTTTAAAGGTTTAAAAAACTTAAGCGGGGTGTTTTATCCGCAAAATATTCTTACTAAAATGATACAAAAAAACATAGCCTTAATCGCTATGCATACGAATTTTGACTTAAGTCATTTAAATGCTTATTTCGCTCGTGAAATTTTAGGTTTTAAGATTAAAGAACAAAATGAGTTTTTAATTTATTGTGATGTTGATTTTAAATTTAGTGATTTAATTAATCATGTAAAAAAAAGTTTAAAGCTTGATTGTATAAGAGTTGTAAATGCAGGTAATGAGAAAATTAAAACTTTAGCAATATGCACAGGCAGTGGTGGAGATTTAATTTCTAGTGTTAAGGCAGATTGCTTTTTAAGTGGAGATTTTAAATATCATCAAGCTTTGGAAAGTTATCATAATAAACTTAGTTTGATTGATATAGGACACTATGAAAGCGAATCTTGTTTTGGTAAAATTTTAGCAAAAGATTTGCAAAAATTTCATTTAGAAGTTATAATATCAGTTTCAAAAAATCCATTTCAATATTTTTAAGGAAAATTTCAATGAGTAAATATTTAGAACAACTTATAGCTTTATCGCAAATTGATAAAGAACTTGATGGTTTTGCAAATAAAGTAGAAGATGCTACAAAAGATTTAAAAGAAAAACGCAATTTGCTTGATAAAACAGAAGAGGAAATTGCAGGTTTTGAGAAAGATATTAAAGATATAGAAAATCAAAAAATTCAAAACAACAATCATATTGCAGAATTTGGTGTAAAAATAAAAGAAATAGCAAAAAAAAGTGCAGCAGTAAAAACTGAAAAAGAAGCAAATGCTTTAAAAATTGAAGAGGATATAGCTAAAGAACAACTTGATGCAGCAAATGAAGAAATTGAAAGATTGGATAAAATTTTAGAAAATAAAGAAAAGTTTATACAAGAATTACAAGCAAAAAGAAGCGAACTTGAAAATGAAGTGGATCAAATCGATGCTCAAACTAAAACTGTTTTGGTAGATATCGAAAAAGAAAGATTACAAATTTATGATAAAAAGGTAAAACTAGTAGGTGAAATAAACCAAAAAGTTTTAACTTTTTATGAAAAAATTAGAAAATGGGCGGGAAATACTGCAGTAGTTCCTGTAAAAAAACATGCTTGTTATGGTTGTTTTATGAGAATTTATGATAAAACTTATTTAGCAGTTTTAAAAGGCGATGAAATCGTAACTTGTCCACATTGTGGAAGAATTTTATACAAAGAAAAAGAAGAAAATCAAAATTGATTTTTTTTTATTATATTTTTGCTGTGATTATATATATAATTGCAGCTCCTTTTTTATTGATTTTAAGTTTTTGCAAGGAAAAGTATAAAATATCATTAAAATCAAGGTTTTTTCTTTACAAAAATTTAAGACAAAAACAAGGTGATGTGTATTTTCATGCTTGTTCCTTTGGTGAGATTAAAAGCCTTATTCCTTTAATAAAACTTTTTCCAACTTGTAAAATTTCAACCATCACGCAAACTGGATTTAATGAAGCTTTAAGATATTCTAAAAATGTAAATTTTTTACCATTTGAAATTTTTGTGCCTTTTTGGATGAGACCTTGCAAAGTTTTGATTATTTTTGAAGCAGAGCTTTGGCTTATGCTTGTGTTTATGGCTAAATTTTATAATGCAAAAGTGATTTTATTAAATGCTAGAATTAGTGATAGATCTTTAAAAAACTATAGGCGCTTTAGTTTTTTTTATCGTTTGATTTTTAAATATATTGATGTTGTATTTGCACAAAGTCAAAAAGACAAGGAAAGATTAGAGTATTTGGGTGCTAAAAATATTATAGCATATAAAAATATCAAAGCTAATATAAAACAAGAGCAAGTGAAAAACTATTCCAAACCTAAAGCTAGGATTATTATATTTGCTAGTACACATGAAAATGAAGAGCGATTATTGCTTGATGAAATTAATTTAGAAGAAAATGATAAATTGATTATTGCTCCAAGACATCCAGAGCGCTTTGGTGAGGTTGAGAAAAATTTAAAAGATTTTTGTCAAAAAAACCACTATAATATGCAAAAATTTTCAGACTTTACTTTAAGTGAAAATGATTTTGCAAATTTTTTTAATACCAAATGTTTATTACTAGATACTTTAGGTGAGCTAGAAAGTTTTTATAAGATTAGTGATGTGGTTTTTTTATGTGGCTCTTTTGTAGATAATATAGGTGGGCATAATCCCATAGAAGCAGCTAGATGGAATAATGTTATTATCTCAGGGAAATATTTTTTTAATCAAGAAAGTTTATATCAAGAAGTTGATGATTTGTATATTTGTGAGAGTGTAAAAGATATAAATAATTTTTTAAAGCAAAAATTATCACAAGCACAACTTAAAGAACAAAGTGATTTAAGTGAAGTTATATTAAGTATAAAAGAAGGTTTAGATGCAAGAAAAAGCTTATAAATTGCTTGCAGTGCAAGAAAAAATTTCTAATAACGCAGCAAAAGATTTGATTGACAAAGGCTGTGTTTTTGCTATGGGCAAAAAGGTTGTTATAGCTAGAGCTTTGATGAGTTCTAAAACAAGATTTGTTGTGCAAAAAATAAAAAAAGCAAAAATACTTTTTGAAGATGATAAAATCATAGCTTTAAATAAGCCTTATGGAGAGATTAGTGAGAATTTAGAAAGTGTTTATAATGCTAAATTAATTAACAGGCTTGATAAAGAAACAAGCGGGGTTTTGCTTTTAAGCAAAGATGAGGAATTTAGACTAAAATGTATTCAAGAATATAAAAAGCAAAATGTTTATAAAAGTTATTTGGCTATTGTTGATGGGGTGATTGCTGAAGAGCTTGAAATTTATGAAAAAATAACTACTATAAAAAATAAATCTGGAGCCTTTAGTAAAATCGATAAATTTGGCTTAGAAGCTCATACCCAAGTTATACCTTTAATGGTAAATGCTAAAAAAACCTTAATAAAAGCGATCATTAAAACAGGTAGAACACATCAAATCAGAGTGCATTTAAACCACATAAAACATGGTATTATAGGTGATGAAAAATATGCAAAAATCAATTCATCAAGAATGTATTTGCACTCTTATGAAACGCATATTTTTGATTATCAATTTAAAGCTTTGCTTGATGAGAGCTTTAATGCATATGGTTTTGAAATAAAAAATTTAAATTTTTAAAGGCGTTTAAAGCTAAAAGGGTTTATAATTTAGCTTTTTAAAATTTTAATAAAGGGAAAATAAAGTGTTTGAAATAGTTAGTGAGTCGTTTAAATCCGCAGTTAATAAACTTCGTTTTGTTGATGATGAAAAAGCTTTAAAAAACGCTCTTGACACTTTAAAAAAAGCCCTTTTAAAAGCAGATGTACATCATAAAGTTGCTAAAGAATTACTTATTTTAGTAGAAAATGATGTAAAAACTAATGGTATAGGTCAAAAACAATTTTTAGATTCAATTAAGAAAAATTTAGAAGAAATTCTTAGTGTTAAAGGTAAAAATCAAGGTTTTGTATTTGCTAGTAAGCCACCTACGGTTGTTTTGATGTGTGGTTTACAAGGTGGTGGTAAAACTACTACCACGGTAAAAATTGCTAATTACTTAAAGCTAAGAAATAAAAAAGTATTAATTGCTGCATGTGACTTGCAAAGATTAGCTGCGGTAGAGCAGTTAAGACAACTCACTCAAGCTAATGAGCTTGATTTGTTTTTTATAGAAAATGAAAGCAATCCTTTAAATGTAGCTAAACAAGCTTTAGAAAAAGCAAAAAATTCTATGTATGATGTTTTGCTTGTAGATACTGCTGGTCGTTTAGCGATCGATACAGCTTTGATGAATGAGCTTAAAGAAGTAAAAGCTATTTTAAATCCTGATGAAGTGTTTTATGTAGCTGATGCTATGAGTGGTCAAGATGGTGTTAAAACAGCAAGTAGCTTTAATGAAGCTTTAGAAATTACAGGGGTTATTTTAAGTAAATTTGATGCAGATACCAAAGGTGGTGTTGCACTAGGTATAGCAAAACAAATTGGTGTGCCTTTAAGATTTATTGGTGTTGGCGAGAAAGTAGCTGATTTAGAAGTGTTTATCCCTGATAGAATTGTTAATCGTATCATGGGCGAGGGTGATTTAGCGACTTTGGCTGAAAAAACTGCCGCTATTATTGATGAAAAAGAAGCAAAAAAACTTAATAAGAAAATTAAAAAAGGTGAATTTAATTTTAATGATTTTTTAAATCAAATGGAAAGTGTTAAAAAACTTGGTAGTATGAAATCAATCATTGGTATGATACCTGGTTTATCATCTATGGCAGCAAATATTAAAGATATTGATTTGGATAATTCTAAAGAAATTATTCATATTAAGGCAATGATTTCATCAATGACACCAAAAGAAAGAGAAAATCCTGATTTGTTAAACAACGCAAGAAAGCGTCGTATTGCAGAGGGTGCTGGTTTGTCTCAAATGGAAGTAAATCGCTTTTTAAAACAATTTAGCAATGCAGCTAAGTTGGCAAAGAAATTTTCAAACAAAAAAGGAATGGAAAACTTTATGAATATGTTGCAGCAAGCTAAAAGACCACAATAATTAAAGCTTTTTTATGGATATATGAGTTAAAATATCTATAACAAAATTTTAATTTTTTTAGGAGTATTAAAATGACAGTAATCAGACTTACAAAAATGGGACGTAAAAAAAGACCATTTTATCGTATAGTTGTAACTGATAGTAGAAAAAGACGTGATGGTAGCTGGATAGAAAGCATTGGATATTATAATCCTATGGTTGAGCCTGAAGTGGTAAAATTTGATGCTGAACGTTTAGCTTATTGGAAAAGTGTAGGTGCTAAATTAAGCGATAGAGTAGCAGCTATTACAAGCAAATAAAAATGGTTGAAAATTTTTTAAGAGAATATGCAAAATTAATTGTTGATTTTCCTGAAAAAGTTGATATACAAAGACAAAATTTAGAAAACAATTTTGCTGAAATTATCATTTATGTCGATCCATCTGATACTGGTAAGTTGATCGGAAAAAATGGAAAATTAATCAACGCAATAAAAACAGTCATTATGGCTTATAAAGTTAAAGATGCAACTTCATATCGTATAACGGTAAAAGCCATTGAAGAATGATTTAGTCCAAGTTGCCAAACTTGGGAAAAGTGTTGGTTTAAAAGGTTATGTAAAATTACATAATCTTAGTGATTTTTATGAGCAGTTTAAAATAGGTGCTAAATTTTTTGATATTAATCAAAAAATTTACACCATAAAAGCTTTTGATAAAACTAGATCTTTGGTTTTATTTGAAGGCTTTGAGAGTGTCGAGACTGCTAAAACCTTAACTAATATTACTCTTTTTCAAACTATTGAAGCCACAAAAGAAACTTGTAAATTAAAAAAAGATGAGTATTTTTATTTTGACATAATTGGATGTGATGTTATTGAAAATGAGCAAAAACTAGGTGTAGTTGAAGACATTTTAGAAAATGGAGCAGGATTTTTATTTTGTATAAAATGCGATGAAAAACTACAAACAAAGGTTAAAAACTTTTATATTCCCTATGTTGATAAATATATTCGAAAAGTTGATGTAGAAAATAAAAAGATATTCACACAATCTGCTTTAGATATTTTAGAAAATTCATGAAATATACTTTTGTAAGTTTATTCCCAGAGCTTATTGAACCTTATTTTCAAACTTCTATTTTAGCAAGGGCAAAAGAAAAAGGGATATTAGAATTTGCTTTTGTTAATCCTAGAAATTTTACCACAAACAAGCACTTTAAAGTAGATGATTATAAAATAGGAGGAGGCGCAGGACTTTTGCTACAAGCTCAGCCTTTGTATGATTGTTTAAAGTATATTAAAAAGCAAGATAAAAATGTTCATTTTGTTTTTCTTTTACCCTGTGCTAAGACTTTTAAGCAAGCTGATGCTAAAAGATTAAGCAAGAAAGATCATATTTGTTTTGTAAGTAGTAGATATGAGGGTTTGGATGAGCGCATTGTGGAAGAATTTGCTAATGAGGTGTTTTCTATAGGGGATTTTATACTTACAGGTGGAGAGTTAGCATCTTTGGTGTTGTGTGATGCTATTAGCAGAAATATTCAAGATGTTCTTGGAAATAGTGAAAGTTTAAGTGAGGAAAGTTTTGAGAATGACTTATTAGAAGCCCCATCCTTTTCTAAGCCATTTGTTTTTGAAAAGGAAAATAAAAAATTTTATGTGCCTTCAGAGTTTTTAAAGGGAAATCACGCTAAAATTACAGCTTTAAAAACTACTTTGGCGTCTTGCAAAACGAAATATTTTCGTCCTGATTTGTATCAAAAGCATGAACGCAAATTTTAAGGAATATCGTTATGAAAAATAAATACATTGAGCAATTTGAACAAAAACAAATTGAAGGTAAAAATGTTCCAGAATTTCGTGCTGGAGATACTTTAAGACTTGCTATTCGCATTAAAGAAGGCGATAAAACAAGAATTCAAAACTTTGAAGGTATTTGTATAGCACGTAGAGGAAATGGTGTAGATGAAACTTTCATCGTACGTAAAATCGGCGCTAATAATGTAGGCGTTGAAAGAATTTTCCCTATTTATAGTGAAAGTTTAGAAAGTATTACAGTATTAAGAAGAGGTCGTGTACGCCGTGCTAGATTATTCTATCTAAGAGATAGAAGAGGTAAGGCTGCTCGTATTAAAGAACTTAAAAAATAAAAGTGAAATTTAGAACTTAAATATATGAAGTAATTTCTTGGGAGCAAGAAATTCAAAATGGCATAAATATATCTAAGAAAATAGAAAGTGCTTATGCTAAAGAAATCTGCATAACTATGTCAAAAGATAGCTTTATGAAAGATCATAAAGCACCTTTTGATATTACCATACAAGTATTAAAAGGCTCCATTGATTTTGGAGTTTTAAACCAAAAAATTGTACTTAAAGCACTAGATAGTATAAGTTTAAAAGCTCATGAAATCCATAATCTTTTAGCGCTAGAAGATTCTATAGTTATATAAGCAAGATAGTCTTGAACGCGTTGAAAGTGTTTTAAAATCTTAATTTAAGCCTCATTTTGTATAATTTTAGCTTACTAAAATGAGGAAGTTAAGCTATGAAATGGACTAAAGATTCTTGGAAAAATTATAAAATTCAGCAACAACCACAATATCCCGATGAAAATGAATTACAAGATGTTGTTAAAAAATTAGAAAAATTACCACCGCTTGTTTTTGCAGGCGAGGTGGATAAATTAAAAAAATCCCTTGCTAAGGTTGTAAATTCTCAAGCATTTTTACTCCAAGGAGGAGATTGTGCGGAGAGTTTTGTAAATTTTGGCGCTGATAATATAAGAGATATGTTCAAAGTTATGCTTCAAATGGCTATAGTACTTACTTTTGCAGGATCTTGTCCTATCGTTAAAGTAGGGCGCGTTGCAGGGCAATTTGCAAAGCCAAGAAGTAGTGATTTTGAAGAAGTAGATGGGGTAAAGCTTCCAAGTTATCGTGGGGATATTATCAATGGTTTTGAATTTAATGAAAAATCAAGAATAGCTGATCCTAAAAGAATGTTAGAAGCATATTATCAAAGTGCTACAACTTTAAATTTATTAAGAGCTTTTTCAAGAGGTGGTTTAGCGGATTTAAGAGTAGTGCATAAGTGGAATTTGGGTTTTTTAAAAAAAGCAGAGCTTGGGAGAAAATATGATGAACTTAGTGAAAAAATCACTCAAGCCTTAGCCTTTATGCAAGCTTGCGGCATCACCGATACTCCAAATCTTTCCCAAACAGCCTTTTATACTTCTCATGAAGCTTTGCTTTTGCCTTATGAAGAAGCTTTAACTAGGGTAGATAGCTTAAGCGGAGAAATTTATGATTGTTCGGCACATATGCTTTGGATAGGTGAACGCACTAGAAAAGCAGATGAGGCACATGTTCATTTTCTCAGTGGTGTAAAAAATCCTTTAGGTGTAAAACTTAGTGCCAATTATGACTTAGATGAGATAAAAAAACTGGTAAATATTTTAAACCCAAATAATGAAGCAGGAAGATTAAATTTTATCATTCGTATGGGATGTGATAAGATAGAAAATGCCTTGCCAAAATTATTTAAAGAGTTAAAACAAGAAGGGTTTAATATACTTTATAGTATAGATCCTATGCATGCAAATACGGTTAAATCAGGCAATTTTAAAACAAGAGAATTTGATAAAATCATTCAAGAGGTGCGTGCATTTTTTGAGATAGCTATGAGCGAGGGAGTTTATCCTGGTGGAGTACATTTAGAAATGACAGGACAAAATGTAACTGAGTGCATAGGAGGATCTTTAAAGGTTACTCAAGAAGAGCTTTCAAAGCGTTATGAAACACAATGTGATCCAAGATTAAATGCTGATCAAGCTTTGGAGTTGGCATTTATTATAGCAGATTTAGTTAAAAAGGCAAGAAAATGTTGAAATTTTATGGTATTAAAAATTGTAATAGTGTTAAAAAAGCTATAGATTATTTGAATTCTAAGCAAATTGAATTTGAGTTTTTAGATATTAAAAAATTAGATGAACAAACTTTAGATTTTTGGCTTAGTAAAAGAAGTGTTTTAGAGCTTGTAAATACAGCGGGTATGAGCGCTAGAAAATTAGGGTTAAATAAAGAAAAACTCCAAAATTTAAACCAAGATGAGACTAAAGCGATGATTTTGCAAAATCCAACGCTTATAAAACGCCCGTTGATTGTAAAAAATGATGAAGTTTTTATAGCTAAAGAGTATGAGAGTTTTTAAAATGCTAGAGTGAAAAACTCTAGCATTTAGGAGTTTCTCAAAAAAATATTTTTTAGAATTTGTATTTAAAACCTACTTGACCACTTACATAAGTTTCATTTTTACCATCTGTTTTACCAGCTAGTATTTGTTTAGCTCCAACACCTGCATTTAGGCTAAATTGCTCGTTAATATCTACATTTCCGCCTATGATGATTTGTCCATAAGTTTTTTTCTTATTATCACTTTTTACACTAGGTAATGCTACACCGTTTAAACTTGCTACAAAATCATCTCCATTATTCATTACATATTGTTCTATTTTTGGAGTGATAAATAAGTATGATGTTTCGCTCATATATTTTCTAAATTCAGCGCCAAGTTCTAATGAGATAGAATTGTTGCTAGCGCTATTGACATCTTTTCCTGCAATTCCGTTTTCTTTATAGCTTGGAGTATGTGCATAGTAGTAGTTTGCTCCAGCGAAAGGTTTGATAAATAAGGTATTATTACTAAAATCAAAAATATATCCCATATTAGCACTCAAACCAAGGAATTTTCTATTAAAGTCAGCACTATTTGTAGTGTTAAATCCTCTATTTACAATATCTTGATCTGTTGGAGAAATTTGAGTATAAGCCTTAACATTAACTTCTACTTTTGGACTTATATGGATATTAGAATAAGCACCAAATTGGAAATTATCTGATTTTTGGGTTAAAAGATTATCTTTTATTTCAGCGTTTGCATAAGTAAAATAAGCACCAATAATAACATCATCGTTAATTTTTCTATCCATACCTATAGTGGCTCCATATAAAGCACCACTATCTCCATCTATGATGTTTGCACCGCCTATTACATTACCCCAAATGCTGTTATTATAATTATCAACATAATTTCCTCTATAATCATTAGTAGCAAATCTTATTTGAGATAATTTTGTAGCATAATTTCCATAAGGATTATTTAACATAGCTACACGAGAACCTATAGATACATCGTTTGATACATTTATTGTTGAGTTTATACCTGATGAGGCTTGATTTACATTTGAGATAGATTTAGCTGAATCTTTTATATCATTTGCAACTTGTTCTCCGGCTTTATCAAATTTAATACTACCTATTGCATTAAAATCTTTACCGAGTGCAAGTCCATCTAAAATTTTAGAAACAAAATCTTTGTTAGAAGCTGAAACACTAGAATCGTTTTTAATGTAATCATCATTGGAGATTTCTCCACTTCCAGCATTGCTAATCATATCTTGAATTTGTTTTATTTGCTCATCAATTTTTGCAATGACTTCATCTATTTTTTCTATATTAACACCTTCTTCATCTTTAGCATCTTCTAAATCAGTTTTAATTAATTCTAGATATTTTTTATCACTTTCTAAAACCATCTTATTGTTATTTACATTTTCATTTGCACCACCGCTAATTAAAAGCTTATTATCTTTTGTAGAAAGTTTATAATCAACAAAATCTTTTACATCTATAGCTCTTGCAATTTCATAATCAAGTCCTAAATCTTTGCTACTCATACCTACAATGCTTTCAAAATTTTTACTTATGTTTGCACTAGCTTTGTTTGAGCTTGTTATGTCTTCATTAAATCCTCCGCTTGCACTCATGAAAATATAATTATTTAAAGCTAAATCACCAAAGCTTGTTGTTCCTATAGAAAAGTTTGAATTTGTGATATTTGCTTTACCATTTACTTGTATGTGATTTTGACTTTTATTGTCACCTATGGTAAATAGAGTAGATTGATCTGCTGTAAAATTTCCATTTACTTCAAGGGAGCCTTGTAGGCCATGTCCATCAGTGATTAAAATAGCTGAAGATTTTGTATCATCTAAAACACCTTCTGTAGGATTAGATGAACCTTTTATGCTAAAATCTCCATTTACGATAGATTTTCCATCTAAGCTTTGAAATATCACATCTATTGCCTCAGTTTTTTTAGAATTAATGGTATAGTTTGTTACATAACTAGCACCTTCAGAAGCATTTTTAAAAGTAAGATTATTAGAATTTAAGTTAATATTTACTCTTGAAAAATCTTTAAATTCATCGTTAGTTATAGCATTAGCTAGATCTGTCATTGTGAGATTTATAGTTAAGTCTTGATTAATATGTTCTTGTTTTAGATTGAAATTTTGACCATCGCTAGTTTCAAAATAATTTTTCATAGTGTCATCTGTTATGGTAATTTCTTGTGCTAAGATAGCACTGCTTAACAAAGCACTAATACTAATTCCCATTAAGACTTTACTTGTGTGATAAGAAAGTTTCATTTGATTGCTCCTTGTAAATTTAAATTGAAAAAAGCATTATACCCCCCCCCATAAATTTAAGTTTAAAGTAAATGAAAAAAATATAAATATTAGCTTATTGTAAAGTAAGAAAATTTTTAAGTAGCTTTTTGCCATTTTGACTTAGTATGGCTTCAGGGTGGAATTGAACTCCATAAATGTCGTATTTTTTATGCTTTAAAGCCATGGTAATATTATCTTCACTGTGGGCTAAAATTTCACATTTTTTACCTATATGGCTAACATAAAGAGAATGATATAAGCAGATTTTAAAATTTTGCTCAAGATTTTTAAAAAGTGGATTTGGTTTAAAATTTATAGTTTTTACCTTACCATGAGTTGGGTTTGGAAGTTTAGAAATTTTACCACCAAAAACATGTGCTATACATTGGTGTCCTAAACAAATTCCAAGTATTTTTTTATCTTTTTTAAAATATTTTATAGCTTTTAAGCTTAACTTTGATTCTTTTGGAGAATTTGGTCCAGGGGAGATTAAAAGATGGGTAAAATCGTATTTTTTAAGTTTTTTTGGGTTTTTAAATTTATCGTTTTTGATGATTTTATAAGCAATATTTAATTCTTTTAAATAAAAGGCTATGGTGTAGGTAAAAGAATCATAATTATCTATAATCAAAACTCTCATAAAAACACCCTTTTTAAGCCTCTTAAAGAATTAATAGCATAAATTTCTTTAGCATTTAAAAGCTCATCTTTAGTGATATCTTTTTCTTTGATGAGCTTGTGTTTTAAGAGTGCTTGTCTATAAATACCATTGAGGCAGTTTTTAGCATAAGGAGTATAATACTCATCATTTAAATTTATGATAATATTAGTTCTTGAACCCTCACAAAGTATGCCTTTTTCATCAAAAAAAACTATATCATAACAAATGTTTTCTTTCCATAGATGAGAATTTGCTTCATATAAACTACGCAGAGAAGTTTTATGGTGCGTTAAAAGATTTACTTTTACAATGTCTTTACTTATGAGTAGTTTTTTACTTGAATTTTCTTGTATATTGCTAAAATCAAACTCATAAAGACCATTTTTGAAAAGTTTTAGTTTAATAGCTTTTGAACCTTTTTGAGTAAAATTACTTTTTGTAAAAAAATGATGATGATTAAAAACAAAATTATTAAAATTTTGTAAAGATTTAAAATGGAATTTTTTATCTTTACTCTCTAGTATATTTTTAAAATCATGTATTAATCTTTGAGTATCAAAGCCAAAAAATTTAGCTGAGCTTAAAATTCTTTGTAAATGTTCTTTGAAAAATAAAATAGAATGATTTTTATAATACATTGTTTCAAATAAATAAAAGTTAGGTTTTAAAATTTTGCTTTTTAGTTTTAATTCTTCAAATTCATCTTGCTTTTGTGAGTCCCATACAAGCCCGCTTCCTACACCATATCTTAAAACATTATCATCACTTTTTTTCTCTAAAGTGCGTATGGCTACGCTAAATTTTGCTTTGTTTTTATGGATTAAACCTATCGCTCCACAATAAATCCCGCGTTTTCTTTGCTCTAAATTTTCTATGAGTTTAATAGTTTCTATTTTGGGTGCACCTGTGATGGATCCACATGGAAAAAGGGCTTTGAAAATTTTAAAATAATCATTTTTTTGCTTTAATTTTCCGCTTATTTTTGAAATGAGTTGGTGTAAGGTAGGATAGGTTTTAACCTTAAAAAGTTCGCATTTTAAAGAATGTTTTTTGATGAGTTTTGAAATATCATTGCGTAATAAATCAACTATCATTACATTTTCGCTAATGGTTTTTTCATCGCATTTTAAAAAGTTTTTTAGATTTTCATCTTCTTTTGGATCATTTGAGCGTTTGATTGTACCTTTCATGGGTTTTGTGATGATTTTTTTATTTTTGATTTTAAAAAAAAGCTCAGGTGAAAATGAAGCTAGTTCTAAAAATTCATTTTTCATATAAGCTTTATAAGGGGTATTTTGCTTAGGATAAAGGCTTAAAAAACTCTCATACACATTAAGATTTGATTGTAAATGTAGTTCTTGAGTAAGATTAACTTGATAACTTTGACCTTTAGCTATAGCATCTTTAACTTTGTCAAAGTTTTCAAAATACTTTTCTTGGTTTAAATTGGATGAAAAGCTTGGATAAAAGTCTAAATTTTTTTCTTCATTTGTAAAAAATTTTCTTGTTTTAAAAGCAAAAAAATACAAAAAAGGTTCTTTGCTTTTATAATTTTTATCTTCTAAATATTTATAAAATTCATATTGAATATAACCTAAAAAATAATATTGATTTTTATACTTTTCTATGGTTTTAAAAGCTTTTTTGCTTTCTTTTTGGGTATAGGCCTTAAGAGCGAAAGCAAGATCATCGTAAAGATATTTTCCAAATATAGCAAATGCCATTTATATCCTTAGCTTAGAAAATATACCCAAATGGGTAAAGAAATAAAGGCAAAAACTATACCAAAAGCCACAGAACTAACTGCTAAATTCGTATCAAGTTTTGCTTTCATAATCATAGCTGCAACCATTGTCATAGTAGGCATAGCTGATTCAAGTAAAGCGATGATAGAGCTAGGATTTAATTTGAAATTTAAAAGCTTTAAAAGCACTAAAAAGATTAAAGGTGTGAGTATCATTTTGCCAAAAATGACTATTATGGTTGCTTTATAAGAAGTTTTTATACTTAAAAAGCCTAAATTTAAACCTATGGCAAAAAGCGCTATAGGTGTAGCGCTAGCTCCAAGCATACGCAAAGGTTCAAAGATAAAATCAGGAAGTGTAGTAAGCTTAAAACAAAGTCCTAAAATCAAAGCAACAAAAGGTGGAAAAGTAAAAACTTTTTTAAGATTTTGTAAAAAGCTTATTTTTTGCTCGCTAGCTAAAGATATGATAAAGGGAGCAAGCAAAGCTACAGGTAAAGAAGTAGCAAGAGCATCATAAAGGATAATCTCGCTCAAAAAATGAGGATCTTGATAAATTCCACTAATAATAGGTATACCTACAAACAAAGTATTTCCAAAGCTAGAAAGTAAAAAAATACTTACAAGAGTGCTTTTGCTAAATTTAAAGCAAAGAGCTAAAAATACACAACATAATGCTGAAACAATAGCACAACCCAACCCAAGCAATATAATAATAATTAAAGAAAAATCAAAATTTAAATGATAAGCGCGCTCAAAAATCAAGCAAGGCAAGGCAAAAATAATAGCAAAATCTAAAAAAGCACGCGCTTGTTTTTGTTTTAAAATTTTGATTTTTTTAGCAAAGTATCCACCAAAAAGTAAGCAAAATATACTAAATAAGGAAGAAAAAATATACATTTTATTCTGCTAAGTTAAAAAGCTTTTGACTAAATTTTGTATGAGTAAATTCCATCCATCTACAAGCACAAATATCAAAAGCTTAAAAGGCATAGAAATCATAACAGGAGGTAACATCATCATACCCATAGCCATCAATACCGAGCTTACTACCATATCAATAACCAAAAATGGCAAGAAAAGTAAAAAGCCTATTTCAAAAGCAGTTTTAAGCTCACTTATCATAAAGGCTGGCACTAAAACTGTTAAAGGCACATCATTTATGGTTTTTGGATTTTCTAAATTTCTAATCCTATAAAAAAGCGCTAAATCTTTTTCTCTGGTGTTTTTTAGCATAAAATCCTTAAAAGGTTTCACGCTTTTGGCAAAAGCTTCTTCGTAGCCTATTTGTTCAGCGATATAAGGTTTTATACCTTCATTGTATGATTTTGTAGCCACAGGCTCCATAATGAAAAAAGTTAAAATCAAAGCTAAGGTAACTAAAATAGTATTTGGTGGCATAGTTTGAGTACCAAGGGCTGTTCTTAAAAAAGAAAACACTACTACAAGTCTTAAAAATGAAGTCATTACAAAAATAATAGTAGGAGCAAGAGCTAATATAGTTAAAACTATGACTATGTTTAGGGTTGTTACAAGTTGCTGTGGGCTATTTGGAGCGCTAAGACTTAAATTTACAGTTGGTATGGTTGCTTCAGCACCAAAAAGAGTTAAACTTAATAAAAATAAAACTAACAAAACCCTCAAAATATCCCCTTGATTATAAATATAATGTTACTATATCAAAATTACTCTTAAATTACAGTATAATATGTCTTCATAAATTACACTAGGTTATTGCTATGAAAAAAATATTCGAAGAAGAAATAAGTATTTTACAAGCAAATATGTTAAAAGCTTGTTTAAAATATGTCAATTATCAAGTGGATGTTGTTTATATATATTGTTGTAACGAGGATGGTACTTTGTTGGGGGATTATTTTTATAAAATAAATAATAAAATGTATATGAAGCATAAAATTAATGAAGCTTTTAATGATTATTCTTTTGATGTATCCTCTGATAGTCAAGGTATTGTTTTAGATGTGTTGCTTACTAATATTGAAGCAATAGAAAGATTATGTAAAAGATGTAATCAAAAAATTCCAACTGAAATGAAAATTATTTATAATCTAAAAACAAATGAATTAAATATTAATTATGCATATCAAAATATATGGTCAGAAGAATTAATAAAATTACCACAACATATAGTACAAAATTGGTTTGATGAATTAAAAATGAATTAAAAAATATGTCAAAAATAATTAAAATTATATTTAGTTTGTTTGAATTAAATATATTTTTTTACTTTAGCTTGTTAAAATAAGCAATAATTTTTAAAACAAAGGTAAATTATGAAAATTTCTGTGCTTATTTTGGCTGCTGGACTTGGCACGCGTATGAAATCACAAAATCCAAAAGTGCTTCAAAAAATTTGCTCAAAAGCAATGATTTTACATATTTTAAAACAAGCATATAAAATTAGTGATGATGTATGTGTGGTGCTTTCTCATCAAAAAGAAAAGGTTGAACAAGTTGTTTTAGAGCATTTTCCAAATACACGTTTTTTGGAACAAGACTTGCAAAATTTTCCAGGTACTGCAGGGGCTTTAAGGGGTTATGAGAGTAAGCATGAAAAAGTATTGATTTTATGTGGTGATATGCCTTTAGTTAAAGCAGATGATTTAGAAAAAATAGCTTTAAATGAGAGTGATTTTAATGTGGCGGTTTTTGAGGCAAAAGATCCAAAAAGTTATGGAAGAATAGTATTAAAAGAAAATAAAATTCAAAAAATAGTTGAAACAAAAGATGCAAGCAAAGAAGAACTTGCTATAAACATTTGTAATAGTGGCGTTTATGCTATAAAAGCACAAATTTTAAAAGAAGTATTGCCTTTGATAAAAAATGATAATAAAGCTAAAGAGTATTATTTAACCGATGCGGTTTATTTAGCGAAAGAAAAGGGCTATGAAATCGATGCGGTGTTTGTAAATGAGCAAGATTTTATGGGAGTAAATGATAAAGTAGAGCTTTGCCTAGCTCAAGATCTTATGCAAGAAGCGATTAAAAAAGAATGGATGAAGCAAGGGGTAATTTTTCACATGCCTGCGACGACTTTTATTTCAGATGAGGTTGAGTTTGTAGGCGAGTGTGAAGTGTATGAAAATGTGCGTATAGAAGGAAAATCAAAAATCATTAATTCTATCATTAAAAGCTCAAGTGTGATTGAAGATAGTATAGTAGAAAATAGCGATGTAGGGCCTTTAGCGCATTTGCGCCCAAAATGTCAGCTTAAAAATACCCATATAGGAAATTTTGTAGAATGTAAAAACGCTTTATTAAATGGAGTTAAAGCAGGACATTTGAGTTATTTGGGTGATTGTGAGATAGATGAGGGAACTAATATAGGTTGTGGAACTATCACTTGTAATTATGATGGGGTTAAAAAGCATAAAACCAAAATAGGTAAAAATGTTTTTGTGGGTTCAGATACGCAGTTTATTGCTCCGGTTGAGATAAAAGATGAGGTAATCATCGCAGCAGGAAGCACCGTGTGTAAGGATGTAGAAAAAGGTTCTTTATATATCAATAGAGCAAAGACGCAAATCATAGAAGATTTTTACTATAAAAAACTAGGTAAAAAATGAAAACAATCTTACTAGCAGTAAGTGGAAGCATAGCTTTTTATAAAGCTTATGAGCTTATTTCTTTATTAAAAAAAGAAGGTTTTAGGGTTAAAGTTTTGCTAAGTCAGGGAGCTTTGAAATTTGGTACTAAGCTTAGCTTTGAAGCTTTAGCAGATGAAATTTTATGTGAAGATAATGAAAGTTGGCAAAATGCTAATAATCATATAGCCTTTAGTAAGACTTGTGATTGTGTGCTTTTTGCACCTGCTAGTATAAACTCTATCAATAAATTAAACTATGGTATAGCGGATAATTTATTTATTCAAACTTTAATAGCAGTAGATAAAAATAAACCATTTTTAATCGCACCTGCTGCAAATACAAACATGTATTTACATTTTAGTACTCAAAATTCTTTAAAAAATTTAAAAGAGCAAGGCTATATTATCATTGATTCTATAGTTAAAACCCTAGCTTGTAAAGATGAGGGTTTGGGAGCTTTGGCTGAGCTTGATAGCATTATAAATGCTTTAAAAAGAAGTCTAATGCAAGAAGATTTTTTTAAAGATAAAAGTTTTGTTATAAGCGGTGGTGGAACTAAAGAAAAAATTGATGATGTAAGATGTATTAGTAATTTTTCAAGTGGAAAAATGGCAAAGGCGGTTGCTGATGCTTTGTATTTTCTAGGTGCTAAGGTGGTACTAGTTAGCTCAGTAGAGTTTAAAACACCTTATAAATTAGAAAAATTTGAATCTTCTTTAGAATTAAAAGAAAAATTGCAAAAATATAAAGATTTTGATGCTTTAATTATGGCTGCTGCTGTGAGTGATTTTACTCTTGAGGCTTACAAGGGTAAGATTAAAAAAGATGAGCATTTAAACGGACTTGATTTAAAATTAAAGCTAAATAAAGACATCTTAAAAAATTTAGATTTTAAAGGTAAAAAAATAGGCTTTAAAATGGAATTTGATGAGCAAAATGCTTTAGAAAATGCTAAAAAATCTTTAGTTAGTAAAAATTTAGATATGGTGTGTTTAAATGTCTTAAATGAGCAAATGAATTTTGGAAGTGATGAAAATAGCATTTGTTTTATCACTAAAGATAGTATCTCTCAAAGTTCTAAACAAAGCAAAGAAAAACTTGGCTTTATTTTAGCACAAGAATTAAGGAAGCTTTGGTGAATATCATCAACTCAACCTTACCTGTAAGAATGCAAATTTTAGAAAAACGCGCATATAATCGCTATGTATTGCTTTTAAACACTAAAAAGCTTGAAACAAAAAGTTTGATAGAGCTTGAAGTAGGGGAGGAGTATTTAGCTGAAGTTTATGAAGATAAAGGCGTGGTTTCTTTTAAAAATCTTTTGAAAAAGCCTAAAATTAGACTTTTTGAAGAGGGAGCTGAACTCATAGAAAAGCTTTTGCAAGAAGGTGATGAAAAAGCTTGGTATAAAAAATTCATTATTCAAAGACTTATGGAAAGTAAAAGTGCGTATGAGTTTGAAATTTATAAGGAAATGTTTTTTGCATTTTTTGAAGGAATTTATCATATACCTTTTGTTTATGAGGGAAATAGGGCTTTGTTTGAAGCTAAGAAAAATGGAAATATTTTAGAAGTGTATTTGTATTTTGAAATTTTTGGTGCTTTAAAAATTATAATTGATAATGGTAAAATCACACATATACAAACACCTTTTGCCAAAGTAGCACATTTTTTAAACGAGTATTTTAAATTTGAAGTAGTTAATACACTCAATCCTATGTTTGTTTTTAAAAGATTGATGGATATAAAGGGATAGAATGAATGAGTTAAAACATCTTGCTGTGGTAATGGATGGCAATAGGAGATGGGCTAGAAAAAATGGACTTTTAGAAAAAATTGGCTATAGTCAAGGTGCTAAAGTTGTTGAAAAAATCATAGAAGTGTGTATAGATGAAAAAATTCAAAATCTAACCCTTTATGCTTTTAGTACAGAAAATTGGCAAAGACCAAAAGAAGAAGTGGAGTTTCTTTTTAAGCTATTAAATAAATATCTCGATGAGTCTTTGAATAAATTTATAGCCAATGAAGTGCGTTTTAAAGCCATAGGAAATTTAAATCTTTTAGATGAATTAACCTTAAAAAAAATACAAAATTTTCAAGAACAAACTAAAAATTACACAAAATTACGCGTTAATTTAGCTATTTCTTACGGAGGCAAGGATGAAATAGTTAGAGCAGTTAAAAAGGTGATTGAAAAAAATCTTGAAATTAATGAAGCAAATATACGAGCAAATCTTGACTTAAGCGAGGATGTGGATTTGTTTTTAAGGGTAGGGAGTGCTAAAAGAATTTCAAATTTTTTATTATGGCAGTCAAGTTATGCAGAAATTTATTTTAGTCAAACCTTATTTCCTGCACTTACTAAAAAAGAAATCACAAATATTATTACTGAGTTTAAAAAACGCAAAAGAACCTTTGGTAAATGATATTTTTCTTTTTATTACTAGGATTTTGCGTGGGTTCTTTTGTCAATGTTTTGATTTTAAGAACGATTAATAAAGAAAGCATAATAAGTCCAAGATCAAAATGTCCTAAGTGTCTTAAAACTTTGAAATTTTATCATCTTTTTCCTTTGTTATCTTTTGTATTTTTAAAAGGCAAATGTGCTTTTTGTAAGGAAAAAATTTCTTTGATTTATCCTTTTAATGAATTTATTTGTGCGTGTTTGTTTGTCTTTGCTTTTTATTTAATCGAAGATGTTTTTCAAATTTTAATTTTTGCTTGTATGCTAGCTATATTTTTAGCACTTTCTTGGATGGATTATTATCTAAAAGCAGTGAGTGAGCTTTGGCTTTGGATTTTATTTATTTTAGCTTTTTGTTTTGATTTTTTACAAAATGGCTTAAATTTAGAGGATTTTCAAGATAGCTTTTTATTTCGAGTGTGTTTTGGGGCGGGGTTAATTTTCATACTAAAAAGTGTGATTAATTTTATTAAAAATTTTAAAAAAAGAGATGAAATTTTAGAAAGTTTAGGGGAAGGTGATGTTATAATAATAGCTTTGATTTTTGGAATTTTTGGCTATGAAAAAGGCTTTTTAATTTTATTTATTGCAAGTTTTTTAAGTCTTTTGATGTTTATAAAAATAGCCAAGAAAGATTATCAAATACCTATGGTTCCTTTTTTATTTTGCGGAATTTTGATTAATCTAAGTGTAGAAAGTATATTATGAAACTAGTTTATAAGTATTTGCTTAATCAGTTTTTAAGCACAATGTTATCTTTATTTTTTACTTTATTTATTATTGTTTCGATTATATTTTTTATACAACTTGCTAAAATTACTGCTTATATTGAAATTACTTTTTTTGAATTAATCAAATTGTATATTTTTCTTTTACCAAAGATATTGATTTTTACTCTACCTATATCTTTTTTCATTGCTTTGACTTTAGCTTTTTATAGACTTTCTAGGGAAAATGAAAGCACGGTGTTGTTTGCTTTGAGTATAGCTCCAAGCATGATAGCAAGTTTTTTTGCAAAAATTGCAGCTTTAGTAAGTGCTTTTATGCTTTTGGTGGTTTCGGTTTTTATACCTATATCTTTTGAACTTTTTGATAATTTTGTAGATTATAAAAAAATTAGCGCTAAAGTAAGCATAAAAACAGGGGAATTTGGACAAAGATATGGAGAATGGCTTGTTTTTATTGATGCTAAAAATTCTGATGAAACTTATAAAAATATCATAATGTATCATCCAAAGAAAAACCTACAAGATAAAGAACAAGTGATTTTAGCTAAAGAAGGAAAGTTAGAAACCAATGATGGGATTATTACTTTTAAGCTAGATGAAGGAAAGGCTTATGAGATTAAAGAAGAAGATTGGCATATTTCTAGTTTTAAAAATTTATTAATTAAAAGCAAGCTTTCTTCTAAAGAATTAAATACTCAAAGTTTTTATGGGTATTGGTCTGATGTAACAAGCAATAAAGAAAAAGCAAAAGAATTTGTTATTTATATTCTTATAGCTTTATTTCCTTTGGCTAGCGTGCTTTTTGCGCTTTCTTTTGGTATAGTAACTTATCGTTATGAAAAAGGTTTTGCTTATTTTGGAATTTTTGTGATTATTTTTGCTTATTTTACGCTTTTGATTAGTTTTTATAATCCTCCTTTTGTAGCTATTGCTGTGATTTTTTCAAGCTTTTTAATTACTTCTTTGTTTTATTTTAAAGCAAAAATTGCAAGTAAGTATTAATGCTTTTAAAATTAACTTTTTCTTATGATGGTTCTAAATTTCAAGGTTCAGCCACCCAGCCACATAAGCTTAGTATCCAAGATACCTTAGCACAGGCCTTGTCGCATTTGGGTATTTATGAAAAGCCTTTATTTGCTTCAAGAACTGATAAAGGTGTGCATGCATTTAATGCAGTCGCTTGTGTAAAAGTAGGGGAACATTTTAAAGATTTTGTGTATTTAAAAAATAAAATCAATCATTTTGCGCACCCATTTATACATATAAAGCATATTCAAAGAATACAAGAAAATTTCCAAGTGCGTTTTGATGTGCAAAAAAGAGCATATCGCTATATTATAAGTCATGAAAAATATAATCCTTTTTTAGCATCTTATGTGCATTTTTATCCAAAAATAAATATTAAACTAGCCAAGGAAATTGCTTTTTTATTTGAAGGAGAGCATGATTTTAAACTCTTTCAAAAAGAAGGTTCTGATAATAAAACAAGTATAAGAAAAATGTATAAAACTAGAGTTTATGCTTATAATAATTACACTGTGTTTTATTTTGAAGCAAATGGTTTTTTAAGATCACAAATTAGAATGATGATGGCAAGTATTTTAAAAGTATTAGAAGGAAAAATGAGCCAAAATGAGCTTTTAGAACAAATTAATGCTAAAAAAGCTCATTGTAGATTTTTAGCTCCTGCTAGTGGTTTGTATTTGAGTAAGATTTCTTATTATAATAATGCATGATTTTTTTATGTATAAAAAATGAAAAAAGAATGATTAAAGTCCCCATACAAAAAGGTAACAGCTCTACATCTACTCCAAAAATACTCATATTGATAAAAATACTTATAGGTATAATGGCATTATTCATCAAGGCTAAAACTCCACTATCTACTTCAGTAGAGCCTTTATTCCATAAAAAATATCCAAGTCCTGAAGCAATAGTCCCAAGATAAATCAAAGCTATCCAAGAACTTAAATTGGATGGTAAATTATTATAATCTCCAAAAAATAAAAAAGCAGGTAAGGTTATACTGGTTGCACCTAAATAAAAATAAGAAAAAGCTTCTTTTTGACTTAATTTTGTATTTTTTTCTAATAAAATTTTATAAAAACTTTGTCCAGCTCCAAATACTAAATTAGCCCCTTGAATAAGTAAAAAGCCATATAAAAAATTAGAGTTAATATTATCAAATTTAACCACAAAAGCACCCATAATACATATAAAAATACTTATAAAATATAAATATCTAAGATTTTTTGAAAAAAACCCATAAAAAAGCACAACATAAAAAGGCGTAAAGATGGTGAAAAGTGCTACTTCACTTACACTTAAATATAAAAAAGAATGGTAATAAAATAAATTCATTATACCAAGTTGTAAAGCTCCAATGCTTATGAGTTTTAGTTTTAAATGCAAATTTAGCTTGAAATTTAAAAAAGGTAAAAATACTAATAAAGACAAAAAAATTTTTGCAAATGCTGCAAAAAAACTATCCATTTCTAGGGTGATAAAATGCCCAATTAATGGAAAAGAAAAAGCCCAAATAAAACTTGCTAGTAATAAACTTGGCATTTTAAAGTACGCCTTCTAATTTAAGTAAAGCTTCTTTGATAAATAAACCACCATTATATCCACCTAAGTGGTTTTTAGCTACCACTCTATGGCAAGGTATAAAAATTGCAAGTTTATTTTTAGAATTTGCATTACCTACTGCTCTAAAAGCTTTTGGGTGATTGATAAAAGAAGCAATTTCTTGATAAGTTTTAGTTTGTCCATAAGGAATTTTTATCAAAGCTTTATATACCTTTTGTTCAAATTCGCTTCCCCAAAGAGCTAGAGGAGTGTTAAAAGCAAAAAGCTTTTTATTAAAATAAAGGTCTAGTTCTTCTAAGGCTTGTTCTAAAACAGGGTGTTTATCTTTGGTAAAATCAGGCTTGTATATAGTAAAATCAACATTAATAAGCTTATCTTTATCACTTTGTAAAAGAATATAAGCAAAACTAGCTTTATAAAAACTTTGATACATATTTTTCCTTATTTTAAAAGCAAGCATTGTATGAATTTTAAATTAATTAATTGTTATTAAAGCAAAAATTTAGTTAAAATAGTGATTTAATTTATATTCAAGGAAAATATTTGAAGATTTTATTATTTAGTTTGATTATAAGTTTAAATGCTTTAGCTTTGGATTATAGTTGTGAGTATGTTAAGGAAAATAAGGCTGATTTTTTTAAAGAGTTTGAGCCAAAAAATACACAAGATTTTGCTCAAGTGGATTTAAATTGTGCTTTTTCTTTAAAAAACCATCAAATCACAAAAAGGTTATATGAACTTGCTAATGAAATTAGAGGAAGTAATAGTGCTTGTATGGGCGGAGAATATTTTAGTGATTTGAGAAAATTTGATTTTAAATTATTAGAAATTGCACTTGATCCACAAGGCTATCAAAAGACTTTACAAGATCCTATAATACTTGAAGAAAAATTTGCAAAATTAAAAGCGTATTTTAGATTTTGGGCTTATCAAAGTATTGGAAATTTTAAACTTTTTAAGGAATTTTGGAAAGAATATAATAATGCGATTAATCCTTTAACAAGATATTTTCAAAAGGAATTTAACCTAGATAAAGCAAGTGCGATTTATTTTGCTAGTAATGCTTTGAATGAATTTTTAAATTGGGCAGTTGGCGAGACTAAAATTTTTAAAGATATTTCAGATTTTGAAAAATTTGTAGCTAATAAAAATAACTCTTTGGAGCAAATTAAAGAGTATATTTATACTAAAAAAATTAGTAATTTAGAATTAAACAATGGTTTTAAATCAGCCTTGTTAAATAATAGAGAAAGTGAGATTATAAGAGAATTTATTAAATTAGGTGTAAAAATAAATGAAGGTTATGAATCTGCTTTATTTTTTGCACTAGATAATGCAGAAAACGTTAAGCTTTTGCTTGAAAATGAAGCGGTGGTTGATTATAAAAATTCTTTTGGGAAAACACCTTTGTTTTATGCTGTTGAATATAGCAACTATAAAGTTGCCAAGCTTTTGCTTGAAAATGGTGCAAATGTAAATCAAAAATACATTAATGATAATGAAAAACTTTCTATTGCCAGTATGGGAAGCAATACACCATATTTTATCACCTTATGTGCGCTTGAGCATACTTCTAAAAATATTTTTATGCATGGAGCAAATTATGCAGATGTAAAAATGCTTAAGTTGCTTATAGATTACAAAGCTAATTATAAAGAAATAGATGATTTAGGATTTAATGCTCTTGATTTTGCCATCATTGCAAAAAAAGAAGAAAATATTAAATTTTTAAAAAAACTTGGTTTAAAAGAAAATGAAAATTTGATGTTATATGAAGAGGCGCAACCATGAAAATTGCTTTAATAACAGGGGTAAGCTCAGGTTTTGGACTAGAGAGTTTAAAAGCTTTGATAGAGCTTGATTATAAGGTTATAGCCATAGCAAGACGTAAAGAAAGATTAGAAAAACTACAAGAGCTTTATAGGGATAAAATTTATCCTATTGTGCTTGATGTTAGGGATAAACAAGCAGTTTTTGCAGCAATTGAAAATTTACCTCAAGATTTACAAAATATTTCTTTGCTTGTTAACAATGCAGGTCTTGCTTTGGGTTTAAATGAGTTTGATTCTTTAGATATTGAAGATATTGAAGCCATGGTGGACACTAATATTAAAGGTTTTTTATACATAGCAAGAGCTACTTTACCTTTACTTAGAAAGGCAAAAAATGCTCATGTGATTAATCTTGGTTCAATTGCAGCAAATGTGCCTTATTATGGAGGTAATGTTTATTGTGGTACGAAAGCTTTTGTGGCACAATTTTCTAAAGCTTTAAGAACGGATTTGCGCGGAAGCAATATAAAAGTAACAAATATCGCTCCAGGGCTTTGTAAAACTGAATTTAGTGAAGTGAGATTTAAAGGTGATATTAAAAAAGCTGATGAGGTTTATGAAAATACTAAATATATTAAAGCTGAAGATATAGCAAAAATTATTACTTTTATTATTAGCTTGCCTGAGCATATTAATATTAACGAAATTGAACTTATGCCTGTAACTCAAACATGGGCGGGAACTTTTAGCGAAAAAATATAAAAACTTAAGGAAAAATATGAAAATTTTTTATTTATTATTGGCTCCTTTATTGTTATTTGCCGATGCACAAGCAAATGCAGAACTTTTTGGAGTTTGGACGCTTTTGCCACCGGTGACGGCTATTATTTTGGCTTTTATTACTAAAGATGTAGTGCTTTCGTTGTTTATTGGTGCATTAAGTGGCACTTTTATGCTAGGACTTATCGAAAATAGTATTTATCATGCTATCATAGCTTCTTTTACAGGTTTTATTTCTAAAGTAGTAAATGCTATGGCAAGTCCTGGTAATGCAGGAATTTTACTACAAGTTTTAACTATAGGTGGTGTTGTAGCTCTTATTACCAAAACAGGTGGTACTAAAGCTGTGGCTGTTTGGCTTTCTACTAAAGCTAAGCAAGCAAAAAGCTCACAATTTGCTACTTGGTGTATGGGGATTTTTATTTTCTTTGATGATTATGCTAATTCATTAATTGTAGGTCCTATCATGCGTCCAGTGACAGATAAATTTAGAGTAAGCCGTGAAAAACTTGCTTTTATCATGGATGCAACTGCAGCGCCAATTACCGGTCTTGCTATCATTTCTACTTGGATAGGACTTGAAATTTCTTTAATTCGTAGCGGATATGATTTAATCGATAATGCCACTTTTGCGCATTTAGGTATAGTAAAAGAAGAAATCAATGCTTTTGAAATCTTTGTACAAACCTTACCTTATAGATTTTATAATCTTTTTATGTTGATTTTTGTTGTTTTGACTATTTATACAGGTAGAGAATTTGGACCTATGTTAAAAGCTGAGCTTAGAGCTAGAGCGGGTAAATTTTCTCATGGTCATGAGCAAATTGATAATATAGAAGATAAGGTTTTAGAGCCAAAAGAGCATGTAAAACTGCAAGCTTCTAATGCCATTATACCTTTGGCTGTTTTGATTGTATTTTCATTTATAGGTTTTTATTTTAGTGGTTATAATGCCCTAGATGATGCGAGTATTAAAGCACAAATTAATGCAGCACCGCTTAGTTTATTTGCTTTTAGAGAAACTTTTGGCGCAGCTGATGCTTCTGTAGTATTATTTCAAGCAGCACTTTTAGCTACCATAGTAGCTATTATTTTAGGAATGTATAGAAAAATATTTACTTTAAAAGAAGCTATTGCAGTTTGGACTCATGGTTGGAGAACTATGATTATGACTGTGATTATTTTACTTTGCGCATGGTCGTTAGCTTCTGTGATTAAGGATTTAGGAACTTCTAAATATTTAATTGATCTATTTTCAGATAAAACACCTATTTACTTACTTCCTACGGCAATTTTTATTTTTGCTTCTATTATTTCTTTTTCAACAGGAACTAGTTATGGGACTATGGGTATTTTAATGCCTTTGGCTATTCCTTTAGCTATGGCTGTTGGTGTTCATAATGAATTAAGTGGAGTAGAGTTGCATCAATATATGATTATTAATATTTCAGGGGTTTTAACAGGAGCTATTTTTGGAGATCATTGCTCGCCAATTTCTGATACCACGATACTTTCATCTATGGGAAGTAAGTGCGATCTTTTAGCTCATGTTAGCACGCAAATGCCTTATGCTTTGAGTGTTTGTGCTATTAGTATACTTTGTGGTTATTTACCGGTAGCACTAGGACTTAATGTATGGCTTGGACTTGTTTTTGGAATCTTAGCTATGATAGCTTTGCTCTTTGTAGTTGGCAAAAAGGTAGATGCGTAGATGCATTTTGAAGAAAAGATTGCTTTAAATAAAGCATTGTTTTCTTCTTTATATAATGAAGAAATTCAGTGTTTTAAATCACCTATAAAAGCTTATAGAACTAGAGCAGAATTTTCTATATATCATCATGAAAATGGGGAAATTTCTTATGCAATGTTTGAAAATAAGAAAAAAATTCCTATTGAAAAATTTGATATAGCAGATGAAAAAATTCAAAAACATATGCCTATTTTATTAAATAATCTAAGCGAAAATTTAAAACATAAGCTTTTTGGAGTAGAGTTTTTAGCTACAAAATTAGATTTAAGTGTAACTTTACTTTTCCATAAAAATATAGAGCTAATTGCACAAGATTTGCAACAATTAGCAGAAAAATTAAATCTCAAACTCATAGCAAGAAGCAGGGGTAAAAAACTTGTATTTAACGGGGAAAATTTAAGACAAGCTTTAAAAATCAATACAAATGAATTTTTGTATGAGTTTAACAATGATTGTTTTATCCAGCCTAATACTTTTATCAATGAAAAGATGATTGAATGGGTTGTATCTTGTATTGGAAGTGATTTTAAACAAGATTTATTAGAGCTTTATTGTGGTTATGGAAATTTTACCATAGCTTTAGCAAGAAACTTTAACAAAGTTTTAGCAACTGAAATTTCTAAAAAAAATATAGAATTTGCTTTAAAAAATTGTGTTTTAAATTCTATTGAAAATATAGCTTTTACAAGGCTTTCTAGCGAAGAGTTAAGCCAAGCTTTGAAAAAAGAAAGAGAATTTAACCGTTTAAAAGGTATAGATTTAGATAGCTTTAAAATATCTCATGTCTTGGTTGATCCTCCAAGAGCAGGGCTTGATCTAAGCGTGATTGAACTTATTAAGAATTATGAAAATATCATTTATATTTCATGCAATCCTATCACTTTAAAAGAAAATCTTGAAATCTTATGTCAAAGTCATGAAATTTTAAATTTGGCCTTTTTTGATCAATTTGCCAATACTCCTCATCTTGAATGTGGGGTGCATTTAAGAAAAAAAGCTTAGTATAAGTTAGAATTTATACAAGCTTTGTTATTATAAAAATAGTTGATTTAATCAATTAATTTTTATAAAGGATTTTTTATTTTATTTCAAAAAATTACTTATACAAATAGAAAAATACTCTATCAAGTCAATGAAATTTTAAAACCCTTTGGATTAAAATCAAGTGATTGGAGGGTTTTTGTATATTTAAATCAGCATGGTTGTAGCACTTTAGCTCCAATATGTGAGTTTTATCAGATGGATAAAGCTATACTTTCTAGAGTTGTTTCTAAATTAGCAAAACTTGAATATATAGAGTTTTTAAAAGCAGATGATAAAAGAGAAAAAATCATTACTTTAAGCGCTAAAGGTAAAGAAATTTTTTTAGATGCAAATGCTTATATAAGAAAATATGAAAGAAAGATTTTAGATATCTTAGATGTAAAAGATCAAGAAAGACTTTTAAAATTGCTTGATTATATCAATGAGAAAATTTAAAAGGTTTTTTCATGGGATTAAGTAAAAAATATAATTTATTTAATATAAATTTTTTCTGTATTTTTGGGATAAATTTTGCTATTTGTCTTGTTTTTTATATGAGTACTATTTCTAGTACAGATTATGTTTTAGGTGTTTTAAACCTTCAAACTAGCACCGCAGGTCTTATTATGGGAGCTTTTGTTATAGGCGCTTTGCTTTCTAGACTTTATTTTGGTTCTATAATCGATGATGTTAATATAAAAAAGGTTATAGTATTTTCACTTTTGTTTTATCTTTTTATTAATTTAATGTATTTGAAATTTTATAATGTATATTTTTTGATTTTGATACGCTTTTTAGCAGGGGTTTGTTATGGAATTTGTTCTTGTGCGTGCGGGGCAGCTATTGCTAGGATAATACCTAGCAATAAAAGAGGAGTTGGCATAGGATATTATGCTACAAGCGTTGTTTTAACTTCGGCTTTAGGGCCTTTTTTGGCCATAAAACTTGACTCTATCAATCAATTTTGGATCAGTTTTTTAATAGCTTGTTTGAGTATTGTCTTTGCATTAATCTTATCTATTTTTTTAAAAGTAAGAAGATTTAAAAAACATCATCATATAAAAAGAAAATTTAGTATTTATAATTATTTTGAAAAATCAGTTTTAAATTTAGCCTTGGTAACCTTTTTGCTTGCATGTCCTTTTGGTGCTATTATAGCTTATATGAGTGCTTATACCCAAAGTTTAAATTTAGCTTTTGCTGGATCTATGTTTTTTGTAATATATGCTGGATTTTCTATGGTTTTTAGGCCACTTGCTGGTAAAGTGTTTGATAAATATGGTGCTAACATTGTGATGATTTTTTCCTTTTTGAGTTTTATAGTGTGTTTGCTTTTACTTACTTTTGCATTAAATTTTTATATGATTATTTTAGCTGGAGTTTTTTGTGCGTTAGGTTATGCTAATGCTACTTCAAGCGCTCAAGCTTTAGCTATAAAACTTGCACCTAAAGAAAAAATGGGCTTGGCTAATTCTACGTTTTTTATAGCCTTAGATTTTGGTATAGGAGTAAGTCCTTATTTGCTAGGCATTATAGAGCCAAGTATAGGGTTTGCTAATGTTTATGCTTTTTGTGCTTTATTAGTTGCAATGGCTTTGATTTTGTATTGTTTATTGGTTGTAAAAAAAGCTTCTTATTAATTTGATTTTAGATACAATGCTTTAAAAAGGAAAAAGCATTGTGTGATAGTTATAAAATACTAAGTACTATGAAAAATATAGCCATCATAGGACTTAGCCCTAATCAAAACAAACCTTCTCATTTTGTAAGTAAATATTTACAAGATTTAGGTTATAAAATTTATCCCATCTATCCTAAAGAAGATTTTATTTTAAATGAAAGAGTTTATAGAAACTTAAAAGAAATCCCTTTTGAAGTTGATACGGTTGTAATGTTTAGAAAAGCAAGTTTTGCAAATGAAATTTTTGAAGATCTTTTGAGTAAAAAGATTAAAAATTTTTGGATGCAACTTGACATTATCAATGAAGAAATAATGCAAAAATGTAAAAAATATGGTATAAATTGCGTTCAAGATCGTTGTATTAAAATAGAACTACAAAAAGGATAATCATGGTTGAATTAAATAAAATTTATCAAGCAAAACAAAAAATCGCAGATTTTGTATTAAAAACCCCTTTTGTGCATTCTTCTTTTTTGAGTGAGTTTTTAGAAACTGATGTTTTTTTAAAATGTGAAAATTTGCAAAAAACAGGTGCTTATAAAATCAGAGGAGCTTATAACACAATAGCTAATTTAACTAAAGAACAAAAACAAGCAGGTGTAATAGCTGCAAGTGCAGGAAATCACGCACAAGGAGTAGCAATTAGTGCTAAAAAATTTGGTATAGAGGCTGTGATTGTTATGCCTGAAGCTACGCCTTTACTAAAAGTAAGTGCGACTAAAAATTTAGGTGCAAAAGTGATCTTAAAAGGAGATAATTTCGATGAGGCTTATGCTTATGCACTAAATTATGCTAAAGAACATCATTTAAATTTCATTCATCCTTTTGAAAATGAAAGTATTATAGCAGGGCAGGGAACTTTAATGCTTGAAATGCTTGATGAAATAAGTGATTTAGATATGATTTTGGCTCCAGTTGGTGGAGGAGGTTTGATTAGTGGAGTGGCAAGTGCTGCTAAGCAAATTAATCCTGCTATAAAAGTCATTGGAGTGAGTGCTAAGGGAGCTCCTGCGATGTATGAGAGTTTTAAAAGTAAAAAAATAATCAATTCAAAAGCTGTTAGAACTATAGCTGATGGTATAGCAGTACGTGATGTGAATAAAATTAATTTTGACATTATTCTTGAATGCGTTGATGATTTTATTCAAGTTGATGATGAGGAAATAGCTAATGCGGTATTGTATTTGCTTGAAAAACACAAAATAACAGTTGAAGGAGCTGGAGCATCAGCAGTTGCCGCGCTTTTGCATAAAAAAATAGATTTAAAAAACCATAAGAAAATTGGTGTGATTTTAAGTGGTGGAAACATTGATGTACAAATGTTAAATATTATTATAGAAAAAGGTTTGTTTAAAGCTTTTAGAAAAATGCTTATTAATGTTACTTTGGTTGATAAACCAGGAGCTTTGAGTGCTTTGAGTGATGCGATTAAAGAAGCTCAAGCCAACATAGTTAAAATTGATTATGATAGATTTTCAACTAAGCTTGATTATGGTGATGCGATGATTTCAATCACTTTAGAAACTAAAGGAAAGGAGCATCAAGAATTAGTTAGAAGAATACTTTATGACAAAGGTTTTAATTTTAATGAAATTTTATGATACATTAAATATAATAATTTATAAATGAAATTTAAAAAGGATGAAAATGTCACAAGAAAAAATTTTAGAACCAGATACATTGATAACTTCTAAAACAGATTTAAAAGGAGATATCATTTATGCTAATGATGATTTTTTAAAATATGCTGGTTATAAAATGAATGAGATTTTGTATAAGCCACATAATATTGTGCGTCATCCTGATATGCCAAAAACTGTTTTTAAATGTTTATGGGATTATATACAAGATGGAAAAGAAATTTTTGCCTTTGTAAAAAATAAAACCAAACAAAATGATTATTATTGGGTTTTTACTAATGTTACAGCTTCATTTGATAATCAAGGAAATATTATAAATTATTATTCAGTTAGAAGAAAACCTAAAAGAGAAGCTATATCAACCATAGAACAAGTTTATAAGATTTTGTTAGAAGCTGAAAAAACTGGAGGTATAAAAGCAGGTATGGAAGAACTTATTAAAATAGTTAATTCTTATGGCATGAGCTATAATCAGTTAATTTTAGAGCTTCAAAAATGAAAGTTGGAATTTATATTTAAAAAATATTACTCTTAAATAAGATAATATTACTCTTTTTAATTTTCAAATTAAGGAGTTGAGTTGTGTCATTAGAAAAAATTTTAACTTCGGATGTTTTGATAACATCAAAAACAAATTTAAAAGGTGAAATTATCTATGCTAATGAGGATTTTTTGAAATATTCTGATTATGAAATTAATGAAATTTTATACAAACCTCACAGTATTATGCGTCATCCTGATATGCCAAGAACGGTTTTTAAATACTTATGGGATAATATCCAATTAAAAAGAGAGGTCTTTGCTTTTGTAAAAAATAAAACCAAATTTGATGATTATTATTGGGTTTTTGCTAATGTTACAGCTTCTTGTGATACCAATGAAAATATTTTAAATTATTATTCAGTAAGAAGAAAACCTAAAGCAGAAGCTATTAAAACAATAGAAGAAATTTATAAAGTTCTCATAAGAAAAGAAAAGGAAGGTGGTATAAAAGCAGGACTTGAAGAACTAAATGCTGTAGTAAAATCCTATGGAATGAGCTACAATGAATTAATAACGCAAATTCAAAAATGAAAGGATGTTGATGAAAAATATTGTATTAGTTGGTATTGGTCTGAGTATTTTGTCTTGCGCAAATTCTATATATTTTATGGATATTATTTCTTTTGGATTTTCTTTGTCTTTATTTTTATTGTTTGTTTTTACTTTTATTCTTTTAAAAAAAGAAGATCAATTTAGTGATAAAATCTTGGATCTTAGTAGAGAATTAAAAAATGGTAATTTTGATTCAAGAATTGTATATATTAAATATAGTAACAAAAAGCTTAAAGAAATTGCAGATAATCTTAACAATACTATAGATGGTTTAGAAGCATATTTGAGAGAAATTAACACTTCTATTGCTTGTTCTCAAAAGGGTGAGTATTTTAGAAGGGCTATCCCTGAAGGTTTAAAGGGAATTTTTGTTCATAATATTAATTTTATCAATAAAGCTTTAGATGATATTAAAAAAACAGGAAAATCTGTTTTTAAAAATGCTTTATCAAGAGAATTGATGGATTTGAGTTTGAATAGTCAAAATAAAAATTTAAATGATTTATCTTCTGCTTTAAATGGTATTATTAAGTTAATGAGGGAAGTTTTTGGTGATATTAAGGTTATTTCAGATACTGCTCAAAAGAATGGTTTAGAAGTGGGTAATTTACAAGATTCGATTTCTTCTATGATGCAAGTGGCCGATGAAAGTAAAAATGCTGTTGATACTTTTGCTTCAAATGCTCAAAGTATTAATGCAATTGTAGAAGTTATTAGAGATATAGCAGATCAAACTAATCTTCTTGCACTAAATGCAGCTATTGAAGCTGCTCGTGCGGGTGAGCATGGAAGGGGTTTTGCTGTGGTTGCAGATGAAGTAAGACAACTTGCTGAAAAAACACAAAAAGCAACAGGTGAGATTACATTAGCAATTCAAGTAATGAATCAAGAAATTAGTTCAATACAAGAAAATAGTGAAAAGGTATTTGATATTGCAAATTCTTCTAATAGTAAAATTGCTGATTTTAGTGAAGCATTTAGAGAATTAGAAGATAAAAGTTCTCATTTAGGAAAAGAATTTATTAAATTTGCTTCCGATTTAACTTTATCAGCTATGAAAATAGATCATATTTTGTATAAATCCGATGTGTATTTAACACTTAATGGTTCTCAAGAAAAACTTCAAAATTTAGATCCTATTTCTACTTTATGTAAGGATGAAGATGCAAAAAGTATTTTCTGTCCTTTAATTTCTCAAAGCGAAATGGACTCTAAAAGTGAAAAAATACAAAAATCTGCAAATAAAGCTATAGAAGTAGCTAAAAAAGAAAATATATCAAAAGAAGATTATGATTCAATCATTAGTGATATAAGAGAGTTGGAAAAAGATAGTAAATTAATTATGGATAAACTAGAAGCTTAATAAGCTTCTAGTTTTTAAGCAAGAGCTATTTTTAGCACCTCATTTAAAGTTTTTACCCCAATTATTTTCATATTTTTTACTACTTCTTCTGGGATATCTTTTAAATCTCTTTCGTAGTTTTTATGTGGGATGATTGCTGTTTTAATATCAGCTTTATAAGCAGCAATTAATTTTTCCTTTAAGCCACCTATTGGTAAAACATTACCCATTAGGTCAATCTCTCCTGTCATCGCAACATCAGATCTTACTTTTTTGTCACTAAAAATAGATGCAATGGCTGTGGTGATTGTTATACCTGCGCTTGGTCCATCTTTTGGTGTTGCGCCATCTGGAACATGAATGTGAAGATTATATTGGTTGTAAATGCTTTCATCTTCTTTATAAGAAAGATTTTTTGGTGTTTTAATTTGATTTTCATCAATTAAATTTTTAATAAGACTTTGAGCAATTTTTGCTGATTCTTTCATTACATCGCCTAAGCTTCCTGTAAGAGTTAATTCACCTTTACCTTTAATTTTAATAGCTTCTATTTTTAATACATCTCCACCCACTGCAGTCCATGCAAGTCCATTTACTTGACCGATTTTATTTTCTTTTTCATGTTTTTCTATCTCAAAAACTTTCTTACTTAAAAAATCTTTTAAATTTTTAGTATTGATTTGGATGTGTCTAGTGTTTTCCTCTAAAAGAAGTTTTTTAACACATTTTCTGCAAACTTCAGCGATCTTTCTTCTTAAATTTCTTACACCTGACTCTCTAGTATATTCATTGACTATCAATTCTATAGCTTCATCATCAAAGCTAATTTCTTTTTCTTTGAGCCCATGTTTTTTTATTTCATCAGGTATGAGATAATTTTTTGCTATTTGGAATTTTTCTTGAGGAGTGTAAGAGCTAAGCTCTATAAATTCCATTCTATCTTTTAAAGCAGGTGGAATTAAACTTGTGTCATTTGCTGTGGCTATGAAAATGATTTTACTTAAATCGATGTTGAAATTTAGATAATAATCTCTAAATTTAGTATTTTGTTCAGGATCTAAGATTTCAAGCAAAACTGCACTTGGATCTCCTCTGTGATTACGACTTAATTTATCAATTTCATCAAGCACTACCACAGGATTGCTTTGTTTTGCCTCTATAAGTCCTTGTATAATGCGTCCAGGCATAGCTCCTATATAGGTTCTTCTATGCCCTCTTAATTCGTTTACATCTTCTAAACCGCCTAAAGCTATGCGTACTAATTCTCTTTTTAATGCTTTTGCGACTGAATTTGCTAAAGAAGTCTTGCCAACACCTGGAGGTCCAACCAAACACAAGATAACTTTAGCACCGTCTCTATCTTTAATTTTGCGTTTTTCTAAAAGTTCTTTAACTGCAAAATATTCTTCAATACGTTCTTTTGGTTTTTCTAATGCATAATGATCACTGTTAAGCTGTAAAGACACATCTTTTAGATTAAGCTTTTTCTTTGAAGAGCACTCAAAAGGTATGTCTAAAACTGTTTCTATGTAAGTTTGCACCATAGAAGCTTCTGAATTGTCCTGATGAATTCTTTCATATTTTTGAATTTGTTTTTTGATTTCTTTATAAGCTTCTTCATACATAAAAGTTTTTTTCTTTTCTAATTTTTTATTATATTCTTCTACTTCGCTTTCTTTTTGTATATCACTTCCAAGCTCTCTTTGAATTTGCTTGAGTTGTTCTTTTAGGAAATATTCTTTATTAACTTTATCTATTTTAGAATGAACTTTGTTTTTGATTTCTTTTTGAATTTTGTTTGCTTCAATTTCTTTAGCTAAATAATCAATTAAATTTAAAAGTTTGGTTTCTAAATTAGTTTCGATGAAAAATTCATACGCTTGTTGCTTTTTGATTTTAATAGAATTAAGTATTAAATCACAAATTCTACTAGGCTCGACATCTTCTTCTATGGTTCTTAAAAGATCGGGTGGAAAATAATGACTTACAGTAGACAAAGCTTTAGCTTTTTCTCTTACTACTTCTATGATTGCTTCTTTTTTTGTACTGCATAATGGTTCTTGGTGGATTAAATCAACTAGAGCAAGTAAGGGATCATCTGAAATTCTTTCAACAATCTTAGCTTTAGCATAACCTTGAAATAAAATTTTAATTCTACCATCAGGCAATGGAACTTTTCTCATTATAGTTCCTATTACCCCGCAGTTATAAATATCATCAAAACCACGTCCGCCTTCAATCTTAGATGGTGCTACAAAAATCATGCTTTCATTTTGCAAAGCAGTATCTAAGGCTTTAATATTTTGCATATCATTTAAAAAAATCGGTGTTATCATAAAAGGGTATAAAAAAAGTTCATCTTCCACAAGAACGGGAAGTTTTGTTGGATAGTTTTGAGTGTTTTCTAATTTCATTACATTATACCTTCTTCAAATATTTTTCTATACCATGGAAGTTCTGGTTTAATCATATCGATTTTATTAAAATCGGAATTTTCTATTTTTTGCTTATAAATCTCATAGCTTTGCTCTCTATTTTTTTTCTCATATAACTCTGCTATGCTTGTATCAAGGTAAAAAACTGCAAGATTAAATTTGGTAAGCATGGTATCAATTAAATCATTATATTGCACATTAGGGTAATTTTGATTATATTCATTGATTTCTTCTATTGTTTTTAGCATTAGCGCTTGGTTGCGATTTGGTACAGCAAAAGAGTCAAATTTGGCTTTGATTTTTAAATATCTTATATAAGCTACATTTTTTGAGTCACCAAATTTGTTTAAATATTCATCAAGATAAAAATTTGCCATTTCGTATTCTTCTTCACTAATGTGAGCTTGGGCTAATATAAGTAAAGTTTGTTCTAATAATGGATCAGCAATATGCTCAGCTGCCATTGATGTATAATGTTTATCAGCTGCTTCAAGATTTTTTTCTTGTAAATCTTTTATAATTTGTTGATACCATTCCATTGAACTTAGATTATATAAATCTTCAGCCTTTTTTGAGCTGCATGCTCCTAAAAATAAACCTGCAATAATAAGCGAAAAAATAAAAAGTTTTTTCATGATGTTACCTTATAAATTTATATAGTTTATAATTATAGTGTTTTTATGTTTATGAAAATGTTAATTTTTAAATTAAAATTATAATCAAAAAGTTTTAATTAGCACAATTGAAAAAGTTGGAACTAAAATTGCTTTATGAGTTGTAATTTCTTAGTCAATAGATTTTAGGAGGCAAAATGAACTTAGAAGTTAAATGTCCTATTTTGGGGTTTGAAGATACCAAAAATATGAACTTTTACAAAATAGATGAGGTTTTTTATAGACTTAAAAGCCTTGATGGTAAAGATTTTTCTTTTGTAATGATTGATCCTTATATGATCCGTCCTGATTATGATTTTGAAGTACCTGATTATTATCAAGAATTATTAGCTTTAAATGAACAAACTAATTTTGGTGTATTTGTTATAGTGGCTATTAATGAGCCATTAGAAGAATCTACTGTGAATTTTTTAGCACCTGTTGTGATGAATTATGATAATAATTCTTTAGTGCAAGTGATTTTAGATACAAGTAAATATCCTAATTATTTTCAATCTGAAAAGATTTCAGCTTTTATTAAACAAACAAAATAATGTCTGAAATTTATATTTTAGGAAATGGTGCTATGGCAAGTGCTATAGCTAAAGGTTTGAAAGATACTTATAAAGTAGTTATTGTTGCTAGGGATTTAAAAAAAGCTAGTAGCTTAAATTTAGAAGTTTTATCTTATGAAGAATTTGATTTAGAAGATAAAAATGTTATTTTAGCATTTAAACCTTATGCTTTAGAAGAAGTAGCTGTTAAATTAAAAGGCAAGGCAAGATGGCTTATTTCAGTTTTAGCAAATACTACTTTTGAGCAACTTCATTGTGTTAATGCGCAAAATTATATAAAAATCATGCCAAATACAGCAGCTGAATTTAAAGCCTCAGCGACTGCGTATTTGATGGAAAATGATTCATATAAAGATGAAATTTTATCTTTGTTAAATACTTTTGGTAAAGCCATAAGTTTGCAAAATGAAAAAGAATTTGATGTGGCTATGGTTTTAAGTGGGTGCGCTCCTGCGTTTTTGGCTTTGGTAGCAGAAAGTTTAGTAAATGCAGGTGTTAAAAATGGTTTAAAAAATGAGCTTAGTTATGAGCTTACTCGCGCTTGTTTTGAAAGCTTTAGTGCTTTGTTTAACCATACACATCCTGCTATTATCAAAGAAAAAATTTGTTCTCCAGCAGGGGTAACTATAAGAGGAGTTGAGGCTTTAGAAAAAAGAGCTTTGCGCGGTGCTTTTTTTGAAGCTTTTAATGCAAGTTTAAACAAATGAAGCAAGCTTTTAGTCTCCTAGAGCTTGCTTTTTGTATTGTAATTTTATCTTTTGTTTTTGGATCTTATTATCTTATATTTGCAAATAAATCTTTAAATATTATATGGCAAAATCAAATCCTTTTTAATGAAGAAAAAGAATTATTCATGCAAAATCCTTCATATAAGGCAAAAGAAATAAATATAAATACTTATAACTTTTTAGAATACACTAGTGATGAGTTTAAACTCAAATCTTTAAAAATAAAAGATTTATCCTACAAAGAAGCTTTTATAGATGAAAAAAGCTTTTAGTTTATTAGAGCTTGCACTAAGCATTGTTATCTTGGGTGTATTGATTGCTATCTTAAGCAATCCGGCCATATATCTTTATAATCATAGTTATAAAATTAAAAATTCCAACACAGTATTTTTAAATTTAAACCAAACTTTGCTTAGTATGGAAAAAATTTATCATTCTTGTTTAAATGCGACATTGACAAGTAGTTCTTTTGAGTGCTATATGAGTGCAAATGATGATATTTTTTATGATTTATCATTGAAAAAATTAAACTTTAGTGGCATTATTTTAGAAAACAATGAAAGTTTTTTTAGTCCAAAAAGCAATTTACATTTTATAGAAAATGGAAGTTCTAAAGGAATTTTAAGTAATTATAAAGATATGCATAGTGAAAAAAAGTTAAAAATATATGCTAATGATTATATGTATTTTTTTGATATACAAAATTCAAAAATTTATAAAGCATTGGTGAATGATAGGGAGAAAATACATTTTCTTAATGAGAAATTTAGCGGATTTTATACTATTTTATATTCTTATATTAGGGTGTATTTGGAAAATGAGAATATTTATATGCAAATAGATGATTTAAATCATAACAAACGATCTTTTTTACTAGCTCAAAATATTTCAAAGCTTATTTTCAAGCAAGATGATAAGGCGCTAAAAGTTTTAATATGTGATAAAAACAAAAATGAATGCTTATCTAAGTGGATGTTTTTATGAAAAAATCGTTTGCTATGGTTTATGCAATATCTTTTATTTTATTTATCTCTTTTGTTATGGCATTTGTAATAAAAATTTCTTCATATTCTCCAAGAATTATGAAAGATTTAACTCTTTATACCCAAGGGAAGATTTTACTTCATGATGCAAAAGAGCTTTCTAAATATTTTTTACATCAAGCCTATTTAGAGGGTAAAGAATGCTTAAATGAATATAATTTTGAATATAATAATATAAAAATACGAATTGATTATGCTTATCCTTTGGGTGAGTGTAAAGGATATAAATTGATAGCAAATGATGCTAATGCAAAAAGCATTATAGCGGTAAATATTAGCGTGTTATTAAATGACAATAAAGCAGTAAATGAAGAAGTGTTTTTACAAAAAAGTTTTTTTGTTTATCCTAAATTAGATTGGATGTAAGTTTGAACTCCAATAGCTATCATTTTTACTCCCATAGCCATAATAAAAACTAAAGCAATACGTGAAAAAACATAAAGCACGAGCTTTCCTATGACTTTTTCAATGGTAGCTGAAAAGTGGAATAAAGCAAAAATAAAAGCAAAGGTAAGCAATACAGAAGCTATAGCTATAGCTAAATTTTGATCTTCTGAAATAACCACTATAGTAGAAAGTGTTCCAGGGCCTACTAGCATAGGAAATGCCATTGGGACTATACTTTTTTTCAATAATTCTTTATGACTTAATCCTTGATAATGTTGAAATTGAGAACTTGATGGAGTAAAAAGTAAGTTTTTAGTGCTCATAATGATTAAAATCAAACCACCCGCAACTCTTAAATCATTAATATCTATTTTAAATAAATATTTCATGATAAATGGTCCAGAAAGTAAAAAAACTAAAACAATACAAAATGCAGTATAAATGATATTTCTAAAAAGTTTTTTTCTCGTATCAGCATCTAAGCCCTCAGTCATTGCAAGAAATTGAGGAAGATTTCCAAAAGGATTTAAGACTGCTATAATAGCAACAGAAGCAAGCAAGATAATATAAATTTCAGATTCTATATCTGAAAACATAAAACAACCTTTTATTTTCCCAAGCTTAAAAGCTTGGGATTGATTTGATAATTATAGTCCCTCAAAAGGATTAGTAACAACTTCTTTTCTATCTACGATATAAGGGATAAGTGCTACATGTCTTGCACGTTTAATAGCAACTTCAACCATTTCTTGGTGTTTTTTGCTAGTGCCTGTTAAACGACGTGGCATGATTTTAAATCTTTCTGATAAAGCATGTTTTAATAATGCTGTATCTTTATAGTCGATAAAATCAACTTTAGCTTCAGTATATTTGCAATATTTACGTGAATATTTTCTTTTTTCTGCCATGATTTTTTCCTTTAAAATGGTAATTCTGTATCATCATCATATTTATCAATATCAATTTCCTTCATAGAGGGTTCTTTTTGAGGATTTTGATAAGTATTAGATGGGTTTGTTCTAGTTTGCACTTGAGCATAAGGATCAAAACTTTGTTGTTGGTTAAAATTTTGATTATAACCATAATTTTGATTGTCAAAATTGTTTTGTTGGTTATTTTGTACAGTTGAACCTAACATTTCTAAATTCTCAACTTGAATACTGTGTTTTGATCTATTTTGTCCATTTTGATCACTCCACTGCTCAAATCTCAAACGACCTTCAATTAAAACTTTACTACCTTTGTTAAGGTATTGATTAGCAATCTCTGCTGTTCTACCAAAAAAACTAATGTCGATAAAGCAGGTTTCTTCTCTTTTTTCTCCTGTATTTGTACTAAATCTTCTTGTTACAGCTATAGCAGAAGAGCCTATCGCACTACCTGATGGAGCATAGCGCATCTCTATATCCCTTGTAAGATTACCTACTAAAACGACTTTATTAAACATTAATTAGCCTTCTGTACTTTCACTAGCTTTGATTTCTTTTTTATTTTGTTTGATACCTTTGCTTAGTTTTTCCCAAGCCGCAATTTCTTTTTTATTTTCATATTTTACGATTAAAAATCTAATTACTTCTTCAGTGATTCTTAATACCCTTTCAAGCTCTGCTATTAAATTTGTAGGAGCTTTGAAATAAATCACAAAATAAGTTCCTCTTTCGTATTTTTTAATTTTGTACGCAAGTTTTCTTGTTCCCATTGGAACTACGCTTTCAATTTCTGCGCCATTTTTTGTAAGGACTTCTTTTACGAATTCCAACTTAGCACTTACTTCTTCTTCTGTAAGTGTCGGTTTTAATATGAATAAAACTTCATAATGTCTCATTTAATTTCTCCTTATGGATATAAAGCCTAAAATTTTTAGGCAAGGATTTGCATAAAATGCAAATTTTATTTTACCATAAGTTTTCTTAATTTAACTTTTTAATATGGAGCTAAGTTGTAAAAGAGTTGCGATTAAAAACTCTTTTTTTTCTATTTTAGAATTCTTTTTTAATTCATATTCGCAATTACAAAGTATTAAAAAGATATTTTTATATTGTGATATTTTGATCATAAGAGCTTGTTTTTGAAGATTTTGTGCCACAGAAATAGGCGGGGCATAGCCTAAAATTTCTTTTAAGTCTAAATTTCCATAAATTTTAACATGTAATGCAATTTTAAAAAGTCTAGAAAAATTTGCATATAAGGCATTAATCAATGCTATTTCATTATAATTTTCTAAAATATTTTCAAGTTCGTTTCTTAAATCTTGTTTTTGCATTAATTTATCAAAAAAACTTTCAAAGCTAATAGTACTTAAGCTATAACAATGCTCTTGAATAATTTTTTCATCGATATTTAAACCACTAAATTTATTTAACTCATTAGCTGCTAAATATAAATTCTCATTAAAATTATAAAAAAGAGTATAAAGGGCATTTTGAGTGATGTTAATATTTAACTCTTTAGCTTTTAAAGCTAGTAATTCCATACCTTCTTTGGCCGAATTTACTTTATAAAATCTACAAAAATTATTAGAAAAAATTTTCTCCACTTCACTTTGTTTGGAGCTTTCATCATAAATTTCAAGTAAAAAATAATTATCTTGTGAATTTTGACAAAGCTGTAAAAGCTGTTTGAGTTCTTTACTTGGGATTTTCTTTTGAGTTTTGATTTCTAATAGTTTTCTCTCGCTAAATAAAGAAGCATTAGATAAATAATCATAGGCTTGCTTAAAATCATATTCTTCAAAATAAAATCTTAAACTCTCATCAAAAGAGTATTTGTCTTTAATAAATTTAGCATAAAGTTCTATTTGGAAATTATCCGCTCCATAAAGCAAGAAATAATTAGGAAAACTATTGCCATTAAGCAAGCTTTGGAGTTGATTTTTATACATTTTGGTTTCTTTCTAAACTAAAATGCTTGGTGATTTTGCCAACAATTTTAGCACTGACAATATCCACTTCAGCGATTTCTACTTCTACATTTTCTAATAAATTTGCCCTTGAGCCTATGGTGGTGATCAAAGCTCCTTTAATTTCATCATTTAATTTTACTTGCAATGAACTTTGATTTTCTACTACTAAAGCCTTAAATCTTTTTCCTATATTTTCCTTTGCCCATCTTGCAAATTTTCTATCCATGAAATGCCAAGCAACTTTATCTGCTTCTCTTTCTAATAAGCTTAATTCCTCGCAAGTGCTTTGTATGTTTAAAAGCAAATAATTAAACATTTTTTCGTCATTGTTGATTTTAGCCTTTAAAAGTCTATGTAAAATAAGATCAGAATATCTTCTAATAGGGCTTGTAAAATGTGTATATTTATCAAAACCTAAGCCAAAATGTCCCGCATTTTCACTAGAATATTCTGCCTTTTTTTGAGCTTTGATGATGAGCCTATCTACTTCTTCTCTTATATCTAGCTCATTTGCTAAGACTTGAATGTTTTTAAATAATTCTATGACATTATTTTTAGGATTAATATCTATACTAAGTGTTGAAAGATCAGCTAGTAATTGATCTATTTTTTTATAATCAGGACTTAAGTGATTTCTAAAAACTCCTATATCAATGAGTTTTGCTGCAGCTTTATTGGCTAAAAGCATGCAATCTTCGATTAAATTATGCGAAGCAGTGTCATTTTCAAGGCGTGTTTTTATGAGTTTGTTATTTTCATCTAAAGTCATTCTTAGTTCTTGGGTTTTAAACTCACAAGCATTTTTTAGACGTTTTTTACGTAAATTTTGAGTGATTTTAAAAACTTCATAAAGCCAGTTAATCGTACCTAAATCTTCTTGCGTTTGTAAATACTCATCAACTTCATCATAATTAAAACAGCGTTTTGAGTTAATAATAGCCTCAAAAAGCTCTTCTTTAATCACTTCATTGTTTTGATCTAAACTTATTTTAAAACAAAATGCTAACCTATCTTCATTAGGTTTTAGTGAGCAAATATTTTCACTCAAAGCTCTTGGCAACATAGGTATAGCAATATGAGGAAAATAAATCGAAAAACCTCTTGATCTTGCTTCTTTATCAATAGCACTATAAGCATGCACATAAGCGCTTACATCAGCTATGGCTATATAAATGGCATGTTCATTTTTATCATAATAAATTGCATCATCAAAATCTTTCGCATCAATTGGATCAATGGTGCAAAAATTTAAATTTCTAAGATCTTTTCTTGATGGATACATACTTGCATCAACTTTATCTCCATAAGCTTTTGCTTCATTTTCACATAAATTATCAAAAATTGCATTTTTATTAAAAAGTGCTAAGGAAATTTTTTCATCCACAAAATCATCATCAATATGCCCTATCACTTCAGTGATATTATTATCATGATTTTCTATTTTTAAAATAGTTCCTAAAGGCAGAGCTTTTAAGGATTTTTGAGAGGCTTTTAAGGCACATGTAAGTCCTGTTTGAATATTTACTCCAAGGACTGCTTCGCCGTATTTTTTAGTCATAACCAAAGAAGTTTCATGGGCTCTTTTAAGTATTAAAATAACTTTAGCACTTGGACGCTTTTTTTTAAGAGGGAGTAATTTTGCCACAACTATATCAGCATAATTTGCTCCTTTTAAATTTTTATTTTCTATGAGCAAATCACGCTTAAAAGCAGGATCAAAACTTTCTAAAAATCCCGTTCCATTAACAGAAATATCAATCTTACCAAAAGTAAAGCCATCTTTTAAATAGTATTTGTTTTTATAAAATTTAATAATATCACAAGTTAATAATTCTCTAATTATTTGCTTGTTTTTATTGGTAATTTCATCAGCATTGAGACCATAACTTAGTTGATTAAATAATTCTTTCATAAGACTCTTTATAGTAATTTTTCAAAACTTAAATTTTATCATAAAAGGATTAAATTTATATTTTTTAGTTATAATCTTTGCTTTAATTTTAATTTTAGGAGTGCATAATGGCTGTATCAATTTATTATGATAAAGATTGTGATATTAATATAATAAAATCAAAAAAAGTAGCTGTTATAGGTTTTGGCTCTCAAGGTCATGCTCATGCTATGAATTTAAGAGATAGTGGCGTAGAAGTGATCATAGGCTTAAAAGAGGGTGGACAAAGTTGGGCAAAAGCTCAAAAAGCAAATTTTATAGTAAAAAGTGTAAAAGAAGCTACTAAAGAAGCAGATTTGATTATGATTTTAGCTCCTGATGAAATTCAAAGTGAAATTTTTAATGAGGAGATTAAACCTGAATTAAAGGCAGGTAAAACTCTAGCATTTGCACATGGATTTAATATCCACTATGGACAAATTGTTGCTCCAAAAGGTATAGATGTGATTATGATAGCTCCTAAAGCTCCTGGTCATACTGTAAGACATGAATTTAGTATAGGTGGGGGTACTCCTTGTTTAATTGCTATCCACCAAGATGAAAGTAAAAATGCTAAAAATTTAGCTTTAAGTTATGCTAGTGCTATAGGCGGTGGTAGAACAGGTATTATAGAAACGACTTTTAAAGCTGAAACCGAAACAGATTTATTTGGTGAGCAAGCAGTGCTTTGCGGAGGACTTAGTGCTTTAATCCAAGCTGGTTTTGAAACCTTAGTTGAAGCAGGGTATGAGCCTGAAATGGCGTATTTTGAGTGTTTGCATGAAATGAAATTAATTGTAGATTTGATTTATCAAGGTGGTATTGCTGATATGAGATATTCTGTTTCTAATACAGCTGAATATGGAGATTATATCACAGGACCTAAGATTATTACCAAAGAAACCAAAGAGGCTATGAAAGGTGTTTTAAAAGACATACAAAATGGAAGTTTTGCTAAAGATTTTATCTTAGAAAGAAGAGCAAATTTTGCAAGAATGCACGCAGAGCGTAAATTAATGAATGATTCTTTGATAGAAAAAACAGGACGCGAACTTCGCGCTATGATGCCTTGGATTAGCGCTAAAAAATTAGTTGATAAAGATAAAAACTAATTTGAAAACTATAAATAAAAAATACAAAGTGCTTCTAGCGCTTTGTCTTATTGTGTTTGGAATTTTTCTTTTTGCATTTGGAGCTTTGTTTTTAAAAAAAGAAGAAAATAAAACCTTAGACTATAATCAAATCATAGTTAAAAAAGAACCATTACCACCTACAAAAGAACAAGAAAATAATTTTAGTTTTAATGATATAAATTTGACTTTAGAAAATGAAAAATTAGAATTTTTAGATAAAAATATTAGTGAAATTTTAAATTTAAACCCTGTAAATACAGAGTTAAATCAAACTAAAGAGGATAATCAAACTTTAATTTTAGAAGTAATAGATCAAAATACAAGCAAAGAATTAATCAATAAAAAGCAAAATATATCAGATAAAAATGAGGATAATAAAACTCAAATCTTAGTACAAAAAAATAGCAAACCTCGTCTAGCAATTATTATAGATGATATGGCAAGTCACACTCATGTAGATATGCTTAAAAAAACAAATTTAAAATTAATCCCATCTTTTTTTCCACCTGATAAACGCCATCCTTATACAGCTGAGTTTGCAAAGGATTTTGACTTTTTTATGGTGCATTTGCCCCTTGCTGCTATAAAATATGACAAGGCAGAATTAAATACCTTGTACCCTAGTGATGATATACAAAAAATAAGCAAACGCGTAGCTTTTGTAAAAGAGCAATTTCCAAAAGTAAAATTTATTAACAACCATACAGGAAGTTTATTTACTGCAAATAAACAGGCTATGGAAAAATTATTTAGTGCCTTTAAGCAAAATGATTTTATTTTTGTTGATTCAAGAACCATAGGAAATTCTAAAGCCAAAAACTTAACAAGTCAGTTTAATCAGCCTTATATAGCTAGAGATGTTTTTTTAGATAATGAAGATGATATAACATATATTAAAAATCAACTCAAACAAGCAGTAGAAGAGGCAAAAAAGAAAGGTTTTGCTATCGCTATTGGTCATCCAAGAGAAAAGACTTTTAAGGCCTTGGTGCAAAGTAAAGATTTGTTAAATTCAGTTGAGCTTGTGTATTTAAATGAAATTTATTGAGAATATTGAAGATTTTAAAAATCTTTTAAATCCGCCTTCAAAGATTTATTATAAAGGCAATTTAGAGCTTTTAAATGCTAGAAAAGTGGCTATTATAGGTTCTAGAAAAATGAGTGTTTATACTAAAAATTGTCTTGTTGAATTGGTGACTTTGTTAAAAAAAGCTAAGGTTTGTGTAGTAAGTGGCGGGGCTTTAGGGGTGGATATCCAAGCAGCTAAAATAGCCTATCCTCAAACCATAGCTATATTTGCTAATGGGCTTGATGAGATTTATCCAAAAGCAAACACAAATGAAATTTTAAATATTTATGAAAATGCTTTGGCTTTAAGTGAAAATGAAGGAAATTATAAGGCAAAGCCTTATGATTTTTTATTAAGAAATAGACTTATTATTGCTTTAAGTGAGGTTGTTGTAATAGCCCAGGCTGATTTAAAAAGTGGTTCTATGCAAAGTGCAAGACTTGCTTTAAGTATGAATAAACCTATATATGTATTACCTCATAGGAAAAATGAAAGCGAAGGAACAAATTTGCTTTTAGCCACAAAAAAGGTAAATTTAATTCATGATTTTGATGAATTTGTAAAAATGTTTGGAGAGTTTCATCAAGAGCAAAGCGAAGATAATTTATTAAGTTTTTTAAAACATGAAGATGATTTAGAAAAAGTTTTAAAAAAATTTGGTGATAGAGTTTATGAATATGAACTTGAGGGTTTGGTAGAAATATCTGGAGTGAAAATAAGAGCTTGCTTGTGAAAACTTTAGCATTAGATATAGGCTTAAAGCGTATTGGTGTTGCTTTGTGTATCAATAAAAGTATAGCTATGCCACTTGAAGCTATTATTAGAAAAAATCGCAATCAAGCAGCAAATGAGGTAAAAAAGTACATCAAAGAGTATGATGTAAATACTTTGGTGGTAGGAGTTCCTTTAGGTGGATCTAGCGAGGATGAAATGCGAAAAAGGATAGAGCATTTCATATCTTTACTTGATTTTGACAAAGAAGTTTTTTTTGTCGATGAGAGTTTTAGTTCTAAAAATGCACAAGAACTTGGCATGGTGAATTTAAAGAAAAAAGATGGCAAACTTGATTCTTTGGCTGCGTATTTGTTTTTAAAGGATTTTTATGGCCTTGCTTGATTTAAATACAGCTTTAGATGAAATTTATACAAAAGAGCAAAAAGAACAAATCCTTCAAAGCTTTAGTCAAGAAAAATATATTAATATTTTTAGAAATTCCTTGCTTATTGATAATGATGAATTAGAAGAAATTTTAAATAATGAAAATATAGAATTTGAAAAAATTGATCTGAATTGTTATAAAATTCCAAGTATCTTCAAAAGCAAACTAAGCTCAATGAAAGCTTTTAATGAGGGTAAGTTTTATATACAAAATTACTCTTCGTACTTATGCGCTAAAACTTTAAGTGTTAAAGCTGGTGAGAATGTGCTAGATATGTGTGCAGCTCCTGGTGGAAAAAGCTTAAATTTAGCTAATTTCATGCAAAATGAGGGTTATTTAGCAAGTTGTGAATTATCTAAAACACGTTTTTTTACCTTAAAAAAAACTATGGAAAATTATCAAGTTAAAATTGCAAAATGCTTCTTAAAAGATGCACGTACTATAGGTAAAGCTTGTCCTTTGAAATTTGATAAAATTTTACTTGATGCGCCTTGCTCAACTTTTGCAAAAATGGGTTTTGAAATCCAAAAAAACACAAAAGAAATTAAGCAAATTGCAAATTTACAAAAAAAACTTCTACACTCAGCATTGCTAGCTTTAAAACATGGTGGGGAATTAGTGTATAGTACTTGTACATTTCTAAGAGAAGAAAATGAAGCGGTTTTAGAAAATGCATTAAGAAATGAAAATTTTAAATTAGAATTGCTTGATTTTAATCTAGCTAATGTTGATTTTATATGTGCAAAGAGTGATGAATTTGATTTATCATTTGCCAAAAGAGTTTTACCGGATGACTATGCGGATGGTTTTTTTATAGCAAAAGTGAAAAAACTTTAAAAATCAATAAAATTAAATGTGAAAAATATTTTTATTCACAAAACTTAAAGTGCTATTTTTAGGTGCTTAGAAGCTAAAATCACATTGTGAAACTCTTGTGAATAAAATATCAAAATTTTGAAAACTTAAATTAAAATAGTAGTAAATAAATATAATAAAAAATATATAAAGAAGATAAATAAGCACGAGGCTTATTTATCTCTTAGGTTTAATTCGCTGATTAATTTAGTGTAAGCTTGATAATCTTTTCTTTTTAGATAAGATAAAAGTCTTTTTCTTTGACCAACAAGCTTTAAAAGACCTAAACGAGAAGAGAAATCTTTTTTGTAGATTTTTAAGTGTTCTGTTAAATCTGAAATTCTTGCACTTAAAAGTGCGATTTGAACTTCTGGAGAACCCGTATCTCCTTCTTTTCTAGCAAATTTTGCAACTATTTCTGCTTTTTTAGCCGAATCTAAAGCCATAATAGACCTCCTGAGCGGTATTTATATTTAAATTAAAAGATGTAATTATAACTAAAAAACCAAAAAAAATGCTGAAATTTAAAAAATATGAAATTTAATATTTATCGATACTTATTTTTGATATAATAAAAATTTTTATTAATAACCAAAAATAATATTATATTTATAACTTGAAAGGAACAAATGTTATTTACTAAAGCTAGCGAATATGCTTTATTGTCTTTAATTCATATAGCAAAATCTCAAGAACCACAAGATGTAGATACTATGTCAAATGTCTTAAATATACCTAAAAGTTTTTTAGCAAAAATTTTACAAGCTCTTGCTAAAGACGCACTTTTAAAATCTTATAAGGGTGCTAAAGGTGGATTTATGCTTGTTAAAAAGCCAAGTGAATACACTTTAAAAGAAATTATTAATAGCGTAGAGAAAAAATCCATTAATGTCTTTGAATGTAGTAATGGAATTTGTCCTTCTCAAAAAGAGGATAATTGTAAAATTATGCCAGTTTTGGTGAAACTTCAAAACAAAATCGATGATTTTTTAGTTTCTATTACTTTAGAGGATATTATTCAAAATAATGGCTAAAAGAGATATTTTTAGCTTAGTATTGCCTTGGGTTGCTCCGCTTGTTGCACCTATTTTAAAGGCAAAAAGTTTAACCATAGTAGCTGTAATTATTGCAATTTTAGCAATTATTATAGTACCTTTACCAAGTATAGTTTTAGACTTTTTTCTTGCTTTAAGTATTGCAATTTCAGTTTTAATTATTTTAATTTCTTTGTATATACCAAAGCCTACGGATTTAACAACTTTTCCAACATTGATTTTAATTATTACGCTTTTTAGGCTTTCACTTAATATTGCTACAACGCGTATGATTTTGAGTGAGGGTCATCAAGGTCCAACTGCTGTTAGTGATATAGTGGCAAGTTTTGGAGAATTTGTTGTTGGTGGTAATTATGTTATAGGTATGGTTGTTTTTTGTATTTTGGTTTTGATTAATTTTATGGTTGTAACCAAAGGTAGTACAAGGGTTTCTGAGGTTCAAGCAAGATTTACTCTTGATGCAATGCCAGGTAAGCAAATGGCTATTGATGCGGATTTAAATGCGGGTTTGATTGATGAAAAAACTGCACGCGCAAGACGCCAAGAAATCATAGCTGAAGCAAATTTTTATGGAGCGATGGATGGTTCTTCTAAATTTATAAAAGGGGATGCTGTTGCTGGGATTATTATCACCATTGTAAATTTAATTGGTGGGTTTATGATAGGTTATTTTCAGCATGATATGGAGCTTGGAGAATGTGCTTCAACTTATACTATATTAACAATAGGTGATGGGCTTGTTTCTCAAATTCCTGGACTTATAACTTCAACAGCAACTGCAATTATCATCACGCGTGCTAGTAAAGATGAGGATAATTTTGCTGAAGGTTCTATTAATCAGCTTTTAGGGGAATATAAAACCCTATTAATTGTAGGTTTTGTTTTATTTATTTTTGCTTTAGTACCTGGTTTACCACACTTTTCTTTGGGTTTTATGGCTTTAGTGTTTTTGGGACTTGGTTATATGATAAAACAAGTACAAGAAGGTAAAATTCAAATCAATACAATTTCGGCTAAAAAATCCCAAGAAGCTGATGAACAAGAGCAAGCTAAGCCTCAAAAACGCAGTGAGGAAGAAATTTTAAAAGAAGAAGAAAATAAAATCACAGATATTTTAAAATTAGAAATTTTAGAATTAGAATTAGGCTATGGACTTATTAAATTAGCAGAAAGTGAATTAACAGAGCGTATTAGATCAACAAGACGCAGTATAGCTCAAAGCTTAGGCTTTTTAATGCCAAAAATTAGAATTAGAGATAATTTGCAATTAAAACCAAATGAATATACTTTTAAACTCAAAGGTGTGGGTATAGCTAGTGCTGAAATTTATCCAGATAAATATCTGGCTATGGATAGTGGATTTATCACTGAACCTATCGAGGGTATAGCTACTAAAGAACCTGCCTTTAATTCTGATGCTTTATGGATAGAATCATCTTTAAAAGATGAGGCAACGCTAAATGGTTATATTGTAATTGATCCAGCAAGTGTCATTTCAACCCATATGAGTGAGCTTATAAAAGCTAATGCTTCAGAACTTTTAACTAAACAAGAGGTTCAAAATCTATTAGATAAAATCAAAAATGATTATCCTATTGTAGTAGATGATTGTTTAAGAGTTGCTAGTATAGGTTTAATCCAAAAAGTTTTAAAAGCTTTACTTAAAGAGCATATTCCTATTAAAGATATGCTTACAATTTTAGAATCAATTAGTGATATAGCTGAAGTAAGTAAGAGTTTGGATATGATTATTGAGCATGTAAGGGCTTCTTTGGCAAGAGCGATTACAAATTTATATGTGGATGAAAAAGGACAAATTAGCTTTTATATTTTTGATGCTGCTGCGGCTGCAAAATTAATGGAGCATGTGCAGTTTAAAGATGGTTCGTATCATTTAATGATAAATGTAGCTCAAACTGGCGCTTTAGTAGAAGCTTTAAAAGCTGAACTTGCAAGTGTGGCAAATACAAGAATTAAACCTTTCTTGCTTTGTGTTGAGCCACAACTTAGAAAATTCATTGCTGATATTTGTTCTAATTTTGGTATTAATATTACGGTTTTAAGTTTTGCTGAGATTGCAGAAAATACCAAATTTGAAACAGAAGGTATCATAAAAGTTGATAATTTATAAAGGAAAAATATGAAAATTTATCATCTTTCACATACAGATTTAGATGGCTATGCTTGTCAGTATGTGCTAGATTTTTATTTTAAGAATTGTTATTTTTATAATTCTAATTATGGTAAAGAGATTAATGAAAATTTTAATGTGATTTTTAAAAATATAGAGGAAGATTTAAAGCAAAATCCTAATGAAGAATTTGTGATTTTAATCACGGATTTAAATTTAACTTTAAGTCAATGTGAAGATTTTCAAAAAGCCATAGAAGGTAAAAAAATCAAACTTTTACTTTTAGATCATCATCAAAGTGGCTTAGAATGTATGCAAAAATATCCTTGGTATTTTTTAGATGATAAAAGATGTGCTACTAAGATTGTTTATGATTTTTTTAGTAAATGTTATGGCGAAAATAAAGCTTTGTCAGAATTTGTAGATGTAGTAAATGCAGTAGATATTTGGTTGAGTGAAGATGAGAATTTTGAACTTGGAAAAGTATTGCTTGGTATGGTTTCTGGAGCAAAAGAAATCAATAGAGTAATGTTTGCACAAGAAAATATTAAATATCTTTTTTATCTTTTTGATGTTTGTAGAAAATACATTCACCAAAAAAATGCTCATATTAATTTAGATGATGATTTGCATGGTTTAAAAAAATCTTTTTTTAAAAAAGAAAATGATGACACCTTAAGCAATTTAATTTCTAAATTTGTGGTAGAAAGACTAAGTGTAAATAAGGAAAAATTTAGTGTATTTTATAAAGGAAGTAAAGGTTTATTAACTTCAAATATAGGCAATACTTCTGTAATTGGAAATGATTTTTTAATGCAAAATCCTGATTTTGATTTTTTTGTTGATCTTAGTTCAAGAAAAACCTTAAGTTTTAGAGCAAATAATAAAATCGATGTGAGTTTGATGGCTAAAAGCTTGGTCAATGGGGGAGGGCATAAAAATGCTAGCGGTGGATTGTTTGCTGCGTATAAAGATAGCTCTAATTATGATTTCATAAAAGCACAATTTGTGGATTTGATTAAAAGCAAAGAATTAAAGGAAAATAATGAAAACAAATCATGATTTTAAAGAAGAAATAGAAAATTTACAATATGAATTAAGCATAGTTTTAGAGGCAATGCTTTTGTTTGCTGGGGTAAAAAGAGCAAAATTAGAAAAAGCAATTGGACTTTATATTGATTGTATTGATGAGGTTTGTCAAAATACTCAAAAAGAAGGAGTTGATGAGATCTTAGAAGTAGTAGAGTACTTAAAAAATCATCATAAAGATTTATTTGAATGAAAATTTTATTATTGCTTTTTATGGGAATTTTTTCTTATGCAAATATCTATGAAGATTTAAGTGATTTTGCTTACAATAAACAAAACACGCTAAATTTAAGCTCAAGTCAAGCTTTATTTTTAGAATACAAACAAAACAAACAAGCTTGTGTGGATATAGTGCTTGCTAAAAATAAGGCTTTTGTGGTTAAAATTTATCCATTGTGTGAAAATTTAAACGAAAAAAGTCTAAATGAATACTTAAATGCGCAATTTATAAGTTTATACACTAAAGATTTATCAAAATTAAGAAAAGAAATTATTGATATTAAAAATATAATGCGTGATTTTATGATTTATTATACCTTACATCAATCTTTTGCAAACGAAATTAAGAAAATGAGTAAAAATGATAAACTACAAGCGTATGAACTAGATGAGAAAAAAGGTGGAAAAATTCTTTACAAGGTTAATAATCAAGCTTGTATAATTTTTAATTTATATTTAGATGAAAATTTGCAAGCTAGTATGCAAGTAAGTGGAATGGAAAATTTGGATAAAACTTGTATGGAGTTAATCTCATCCCCTGATTTTAAAGACTTATCTTTCACAAAAGAGGGTATGAGAAAATATAAATTAAAAAACTAATCTAAAAAATCTTAAATAATACAACTTTAAAATTCTACTTAAAGCCATTTTTTTTCTTTCTATATTGGAAAACACATAAGCTTCAAGATCTTGCTTTTCTCTTAAAGTAAGATTTTTCATTATTGTAAACCTTTTAAAAAATATTGCTAGACGCAATTATATTATCTTTTCTTTTAAAAAAACTGAAAAATAAGTTTTTATATATTATATATAAATGGCTAAATAAACTTTAGTTATATAGACTAAATAATTTTAAATATTTTTATTTAAAAATAACTTGACATTATTATACTAAAGTTGTATAATTATTTTGTCACTTAAAAACATTGAGTGCTAAAATAAATAACTAAGGTTTTGTAGTGAAGTCTTATAGTAAAAAAGATTTAATTTTAAAAACCATCATTGAGACCTATTTAGAGGGTAATAATCCTGTTGGTTCTAATGAATTAAATCATAAAGTTAGCATACCTGCTTCTACTATAAGAGTTTATTTTAAAAAATTAAGTGATGAAGGTGTATTAACACAACTTCATATTAGCAGTGGTCGCATACCAACTTTTAGTGCTATGAAGGCTTATTGGTATGAGCAACTTTGCGAAAATGAGATTGTGATTAATGATCTTGCCTTGTTAGAGTTTTTGCTTGATAAGTTTGAAATTTATACCTTAGTTTATGGTGGTGATGAGCTTATTTTGCAAGATATTACTAAGGTTAATGATAAATTTATCATACTTGATTTTGGACAAAATGAGTTGGTTTTAAGATTTAGTCAAGATAGTTTTATTTTTTTGCAAAGACTTGTAGGGCTCGATCTAAAGAGTATTGAAAATTTAGCTTTTAGAGTTGAGTTTAAAGAGTTATTAGAGAAGATAGCTATGCTAAAAGAAGCTATGGTTTATTATAGATATAATGAGAGTAAAGCTTATCAAATTTATCAAAATGATGAATTTGCTAAGCTTTTATCTCCTCAAATTGGATTTTATTTTAACGATAAATTGCAATTTGATCCTTTGTTTGAAGAGGGTTTTATGGGATTAAAGCTTAAGGGTGCATTTTTAGGTAAAGAATCTAATGTGGTTTTTGCTGGTAGTGTGTATTCTGATTTTAAAACAATGTTAAATATTATAAAGGAGGCTGCGTGAGTGAAGAAAAGCAAAATGAGCAAATGCAAGAAGAAGCAGTGGAAAATTCAGAAAATCAAAACAATGAATTAGAAAAACTTCAAGCAGAGTATAATGAGTTAAAAGATACTTATCTAAGAGCAAATGCTGAATTTGAAAATATCAAAAAAAGAATGGAAAAAGAAAAAATTTCAGCAACAATTTATGCAAATGAAAGTTTTGCTAAAGATTTGCTTGATGTAGTTGATGCATTAGAGGCGGCTATTAATGTAGAAGCTAATGATGAATTAAGTTTAAAAATCAAAGAAGGGGTTCAAAACACTTTAGACTTGCTTTTGAAAAAACTTGAAAAACATATGGTTAAAGTTATAGAAGCAAATGGTGAGTTTGATCCAAATTTACATGAAGCGATGTTTCATGTTGAAAGCGCTGATTATGAAAGCAATCATATCGTCCAACTTTTACAAAAGGGCTATATGATGAATGATAGGGTAATTAGATCAGCAAAAGTTAGTGTTGCAAAATAAAATTTAATAAAAAGGATTAAAAATGGCAAAAGTTATAGGTATAGATTTAGGTACAACAAATTCTTGTGTGAGTGTGTATGAAAGAGGTGAGAGTAAAGTTATCCCAAATAAAGAAGGTAAAAATACTACTCCTTCGGTAGTTGCTTTTACAGATAAAGGTGAAGTTTTAGTTGGAGATAGCGCTAAGCGTCAAGCTGTAACTAATCCTGAAAAAACTATTTATTCTATAAAAAGAATTATGGGCTTAATGATCAATGAAGAGGCAGCAAAAGAAGCTAAAAATCGCTTACCTTATCATATCACAGAAAGAAATGGGGCTTGTGCGATTGAAATAGCAGGTAAAATTTATACTCCACAAGAAATTTCAGCGAAAGTTTTAATGAAATTAAAAGAAGATGCAGAGGCTTTCTTGGGTGAAAAAGTAGAAGATGCGGTTATTACCGTTCCTGCGTATTTTAATGATGCACAAAGAAAAGCTACAAAAGAAGCAGGGCAAATTGCAGGATTGAATGTATTAAGAATTATTAATGAACCAACTGCAGCAGCTTTGGCTTATGGACTTGATAAAAAAGAAAGTGAAAAAATTGTAGTTTATGATTTAGGTGGTGGTACATTTGATGTTACCGTACTTGAAACAGGTGATAATGTTGTAGAAGTTTTAGCAACTGGTGGTAATGCATTTTTAGGTGGTGATGATTTTGATAATAAATTAATCGACTTTTTAGCAAATGAGTTTAAAGATGAAACAGGTATTGATCTTAAAAATGATGTAATGGCTTTACAAAGATTAAAAGAAGCAGCTGAAAATGCTAAAAAAGAATTAAGTTCAGCTAATGAAACTAATATTAATTTACCATTTATCACAGCTGATGCAAGTGGTCCAAAACACTTAACTAAAACTCTAACAAGAGCTAAATTTGAAAGTATGATTGATGGTTTAGTTGCTGAAACTATTAGTAAAATTAACGAAGTAGTAAAAGATGCAGGACTTGACAAAAATGAAGTAAAAGAAATCGTTATGGTGGGTGGTTCTACTCGTGTTCCACTAGTACAAGAAGAAGTTAAAAAAGCTTTTGGAAAAGAGCTTAATAAATCAGTAAATCCTGATGAAGTTGTTGCAATAGGTGCGGCAATTCAAGGTGCGGTTATTAAAGGCGATGTTAAAGATGTATTATTGCTTGATGTTACTCCGCTTTCTTTGGGTATTGAAACTTTAGGTGGTGTGATGACTAAAATCATTGAAAAAGGTACAACTATACCAACTAAAAAAGAACAGGTTTTCTCAACTGCTGAAGATAATCAAAGCGCAGTTACTATCAATGTTTTACAAGGTGAGAGAGAATTTAGCCGTGATAATAAATCTTTAGGAAATTTCAATCTTGAAGGAATTCCACCAGCACCTCGCGGCATGCCACAAATTGAAGTAACCTTTGATATAGATGCAAATGGTATTTTAACAGTTAGTGCAAAAGATAAAGCTACGGGTAAAGCTCAAGAGATTAAAATCACAGGCTCAAGTGGATTAAGTGAAGAAGAAATCAACAACATGGTAAAAGATGCAGAGCTTCACAAAGAAGAAGATAGAAAACGCAAAGAAGCGGTAGAAGCTAGAAATGCTGCTGATAGCTTAGTACATCAAGTAGAAAAATCTTTAAGTGAGCTTGGAGATAAAGTAGGCGATGATGATAAAGCAAATATTCAAAAAGCCTTAGATGAGTTAAAAGAGACATTGAAAAATGCCAATGCTTCTAAAGAAGAAATTGAAAGCAAAATGAAAGCTTTAAGCGAAGTTTCTCATAAATTAGCAGAAAATATGTACAAAAAAGAAGAACCAAACGCTCAAAAGAAAAAAGACGATGATGTAATCGATGCTGAAGTTGAGTAAAAACTAAACTAGAAGCCTTGTGCTTCTAGTTTAATCAATATATTTTTTACAATCTTCCTTAAAATAATTTCTATTAAATCTTGCAAAATTATCATTATTTGGAACTTTATAGCATTCACTGAAATTTTTAGTCTTAAGAATTTTGACATAAAAACTAGGAATGGCTATATTGTTTTTAATGTGTTTTGGGTTATCATCATAAAGTACTAAATTTAAGACTTCTAATTCTTTATTTTTCTTTGCCAAATATCTTTCTCTTTGTTCGATTTCATTCCAAATTTCTGCATTAATATCTTTTTTTTGCGGAGTTATGTTGCTCATTAAAAAAGTGCTAAGTTGGGCTTGTGGGGTTGCATTCATAGATTGATTTGGCACGACATGCCCTCTTGTATAGCCACTTCTTAGATAATCTTCCCAATAAGTTCTGTATTTTTTAGGTATATTGGTATCTTCTTGAAATCTTGGGCGTTTTTTGATGTGTCCTTGATTTAAAATTTTAGCTTCTAGTTTATAAGCAATAGCCTTAGTGCCTTTATAATTATAATCATAACAATTAATATAATAATATTTATCCATCAATAAAGAGCAATCTTTAAAATAAGCTTTAAAGCTAGGATGCAATTCATATTGAGTATAAGCAAAAGAGCTTAAAGCTAAGGCGCAAAGTGTCAAAACTTTTTTCATGCTAAAAGCTTTCTTACCATTTCATTAAGTCTTTTACCATCAACGCTCGCGCCAAAAGCTGCTTTAGCTTCTTTCATCAAAATACCTTGTTCTTTTAAAGAGTTAATTTGTAATTTTTCTATAAGTTTTTTTAGCTCACTTTCTAATTCCTCATCGCTAAGTTGTTTTGGTAAATAAGCACTTAAAATAGCTACTTCTTGGAGTTCTTTTTGTGCTAAATCCTCTCTAGAGCCTTTAGAAAAAGCTAAAGCTGCTTCATTTCGTTTTTTAATCTCGCTCGCAATGATTTTGTATATTCTTTCATCACTAAGCGCAATTCTCTCATCAACTTCTATTTGTTTAAAGCTAGCATTAAGCGTTCTTAAAGTGTTTCTTTTAAAGTCATCTTTATTGCGCATAGCTTCTTTAATATCTTCTAAAATTCGATTTTTTAAACTCATTTTTTCTCCTTTAAAATTTGATATTTTTAAAATGTGCTATACATACACCTTCTCTAACACCATCATCAATCACAATGAGCTTTTGCTTATTAAATAAAGCAAAAAGTATCATTGAGCCTGCTATGAGGTATTTTTTTCTATTTTCTCCAAGATAAATTTTAGCTTTTTCTTGTTCTAAATTCCAAATTTTTAATGCAAAATCAAAAAAATCTTTGCGTTTGAATATTTTACCATTTACACTTTCTTCTAGGTAATCTTTGTATTTTATGTTTTGTTTATAAGCACAAAGTGTGGTAGGTACTCCTGAATTTAGTATGAAAAATTTTCCTTTTAATTTTATATCTTTACTAAGATCAAAAGCTTTTAAGGCAAGTTGTTTTAAATGCGTAGGATAGGGGCTTAGATGAATTTTTAATTTTTCATCTTTAATACGCGCAAGATTTTGTGGATATTTTTTAAAAAATTTTACATAAGCACTTGGTTTTATAGCTTTAAAATGCATTCTTTCATAAAAACTAATAATTCCAAAATCATAACTTTTACTAAACTTATCATTTGAAATTTCACAAGAAGCACCGCCTAAATCACAATAGTTTAGGTCTTTTCTAAAAAGCTTAAGAGCTTTAAGACGCTCTTGCATACCTAAAATACTTAGTTTTGCTTCGGTTTTTGCATCGATTAATTTTACATCAAGTTTAAATTCTTTTTGAATTTTTTCAAAAATAAACTCAGTATTTTTTGCTTTTCTAAAAGCAGCTGTGGCGACTGCTTTGGCTTGACTTAAGTCATAATTTTTTTCTTTTAAGATTTTTAAAGCGCTAAAAATTCTTTCTATGGCTTCATCACTAATGATATCATTTTGCATATTTTTAGCTGCCCCTATGATAAATTCTTCGCTTTTTAATTTATTAAAATTCTCATCCATTAAAACAGCTCTTAATGTATTTGAACCCATATCAATACCTAGCACTAGCTCTCCTTAAAAAATTTAAAGTATAATAGCAAAAAACTTATAAGGAAAACTTATGCTTTTAGGGGTTAATATCGATCATATAGCAGTTTTAAGAGAAGCTAGAAAAGTAAATGATCCTGATTTGCTTGAAGCTGCGTTTTTGAGTGCAAATTTAGCTGATCAAATCACTATCCATGTGAGAGAAGATCGTCGCCATGCTAATGAGTTTGATTTAGAAAATATCTTAAAATATTGCAAATGTGTAGTGAATTTAGAATGCTCTATTGATATGATAGAATATGCTTTAAAATACAAGCCCTCACGCGTTACTTTAGTACCTGAAAAAAGACAAGAGCTTACAACAGAAGGTGGTTTAAATTTAGATAATGAAAAACTACAAGAAGTTATTAATGCTTTAAAGCAAGAGCAAATCGAAGTTTCTTTATTTATTGATCCAAATTTAGAAGATATTAAAAAATCATCTTCTTTAAATACTGATTTTATAGAGCTTCATACAGGCTTGTATGCTAATATTTATAATGCACTATATACTAATATTAATCAAACTTCTTATGCATTGCCTGAATTAATTTTAAGTAAGAATGAGCTTAAAAAGCTTTTAGAAAATGAACTCCAAAGATTAAGACAAAGTGCAAGTTTAGCTAAGAGTTTAAATTTAAGAGTAGCAGCTGGACATGGGCTTAATTATAAAAATGTAAAAAATATTGTAGATATTTTAGAAATAGAAGAGTTAAATATAGGACAAAGTATAGTAGCAAGATCGGTTTTTGTAGGCTTAGAAAAAGCTATATTGCAAATGAAAGCTTTGATTAAAAGATGAAAAAAATTGCTATTAGCATAGGGGATTTAAATGGCATAGGTATGCAAATTTTATTAGCTTGTCATGATGAGCTAGTAAAAATTTGCGAGCCTTATTATTTTGTGCATTATGAATTATTTCAAAAAGCAAATAAACTTTTGAAAATAAATCCTAAATCTAAAATCAATTTAGTTGAAATTTCTAATGCTTCAAAACCACATTTTGTCTTTAAAGAAGAAAAAGAAAATTTTTTAATTTATGAGTTTTCATATCAAGCTAGTAAAATTATTGATTTTGATTTTGAGTTAAATCCTGCGAATTTAGACGCTAAAAGTGGGGTTTATTCTTTTTTAAGTTTTGAAGGAGCTAGTTATTGTGCGCATTTGTTTTTAGATGCTTTGGTAACTTTACCGATTAATAAAAAGACTTGGCAAATGGGGGGAGTGAGCTATAAAGGTCACACTGAGGCACTAAGAGATTTTTTCAAACAAGATGCTATTATGATGCTAGGGTGTGATGAGCTTTTTGTGGCTTTATATACTGAGCATATGGCTTTAAGAGATGTTTATAAAGAGATTAAGGCTTTTGAGCTTGCGCAATTTTTAATTAATTTTTATCAATGTACTTTATTTGAGAAAATTGGAGTTTTAAGTTTTAACCCTCATGCAAGTGATAATGGCGTAATAGGTGGAGAAGAAGAGCAGGAAATAAAAAAAGCTATAAGAATGGCAAATGTATTTTTAAAAGATTACACGTTAAATTTACAAAATTTAGAAAATGAAGATTTTTTAAGTCAAAAAGAAAAAGAACTTTCTTATAAGGAAAATATTTATTTAAGTGAGCCTTTGGTGGCTGATAGTGCTTTTACTCCTTTTGCATTAAGTAAATGTAAGTATTTAGTGAGTATGTACCATGATGTAGGCTTAGCACCTTTAAAGGCTTTGTATTTTGAAAAAAGTATTAATGTAAGTTTAAATTTACCTATAATTCGCACTAGCGTTGATCATGGTACAGCTTATGATAGGGCTTATAAAAATGAAAAAATTAATTTACAAAGTTATATGCAAGCAGTAAAATCTGCTTTGCAATTTTTAAAAATCAAAGAAAAAACTAAGTAAAAGTTACTAAAATTAATTCATTAAAATAAATTCTTAAGGAGAATGCTTGAGTAAAGATAATGCTATTGCATTTTTTATTTTTATTGTGAGTGTTTTATGCTTTTTTGTTTGGGGGTATAATTATATTCCTAATAATTCCATGATATTATTTATCCTTGCTAGTGTATTTGGTATTTTCATGGCCTTTAATGTCGGTGGCAATGATGTTGCAAATTCATTTGGTACTAGCGTGGGTGCTAAAACAGTTACTATAAAACAAGCTTTGATTATTGCAGCGGTATTTGAATTAAGCGGGGCTGTATTTGCAGGAGGAGAGGTAACAAATACTATAAGAAGTGGTATAGTAGTTTTACCTGATGGAGTTAATCCCATGGTATTTGTATGCGTAATGCTCTCAGCTTTATTAAGTTCAGGAATTTGGCTTTTTGTGGCGACTAAAAAAGGACTTCCAGTTTCTACCACTCATAGTATTATAGGAGGTATTGTAGGTTCAAGTATTGCTATGGGCTTTGTATTTTTTGATCAAGATCAAGCATTATCTATGGTAAATTGGAATGGTATTTATAAAATAGCTATGAGTTGGGTTATTTCGCCTTTGCTTGGCGGGCTTGTGGCGTATTTAATTTATGCTTATATTTATAAAAAAATCCTAAAGCCATCAGAAGAAATAACTCTTGTAGTAAAAGAAATCAAAAAAGAAAAAAAGGCTTTTAAAGAAGAATATTTTAAAAATTTAAAAAACAAAAGCCAAGAAGAGCAAATCAAAGAACTTAGTGCTATTGTTTTAGATGATGATGAAAAAAGAAGTGAATATAAGTTAAAAATCAAAGAATTAAAAGAAAAAGAAAAAAACATAGATGTTTTCTCAAGAATGAAATTTCATGTTCCTTTAATAGCAGGTGTAGGTGCATTGACTATTGCTTCTATGTTTTTATTTAAGGGTTTAAATAATGTTTCTACTTTAGATGTAATGCAAAATTTATGGATAGTTTCGATCATTTCTATTTTTGCTTATATTGTTACTTTAGCAGTCGTGAGGTTGATGAAAAAAACGCAGGTTAATAAGACCATAGAAAAGATTTTTTCGTGGTTTCAAATTTTTACTGCTTCAAGTTTTGCTTTTTCACATGGAGCTAATGATATAGCTAATGCTCTTGGACCATTTGCTGCTATTTTAGATGTACTTAAAAACAACACCATTAATCCTAGCTCACCAGTGCCTTTTGCTGTAATGCTTATGTTTGGTATAGCTTTAGTTATTGGGCTTTGGTTTTTAGGTAAAGAAGTTATTCAAACTGTGGGTTCAAAACTTGCTGAAATTAAACCAACAACAGGCTTTAGTGCTGAACTTGGTGCAAGTATTGTTATACTTTTAGCTACCCAACTTGGAATTCCAGTTAGCTCAACCCATATTTTAATCGGTGCTATTTTAGGTATAGGGGTATTTAATAAAGATGCTAAATGGGCTATGATGAAGCCTATTGGTTTAGCATGGGTGATTACCTTACCAGTTGCTGGAATTCTTTCAAGTATTATTTTTATTATCTTTGTAAATACAATCTTATGAGTTTAAACTCATAAGATGTTTTTTAGCTTCATCTAAATTAGAACTATTGATAAAATAATCAATTTTTACAGGTTTTTTGTATACTTTATCATAGTATTCAAAAAGCATTTTTACACAAAGTTCTAAATTGTTTTCTTCATATTTTTGACAAAGTTTCATTTTGAAATCTTTACTGATATAGGGTGAGATTTTATCAACACTTTGATAAAATACTTTTTTATCCATTGGAGTATAGTTTTTTAAAACTCTTTGAATGCGTAAATTCATATCACACTCACACCAAATTTTCTTAGCTTTTTGCATGCTATTGTATAAATTTAAAGGAATAGTTAAATTTCCAATTTGTCTGCTTTCAGCTTCTATAAAACAAGTTTTATAGGTATAATCTTTTAAAAAATAAAACAATTCATCTTCAAAGGCTTTTTGGCTTGGTTGTTCTCCATAAATTTTACCAAAACTTGATCCTTGGTGGTTGGCTATTTTTTCTAAATTTAAGGCATTATCTAAAGTTTGGATTAAATCACTTTTGCCACTTGCTGTATTGCCACAAAGACATAAAAACTCAATATTTAAATCTTTTCTAAAAAACTCACTCACGTAGCTTCTATAAGCTTTATATCCACCTTCTAATCTTACAACCCTATAACCAAGTTCAGCTAAGATTAAAGCAATAGCTTTTGATCTTTTACCACCTCTTGCGCAATAAATTCCCACCAAAGAGCCTATTTTATAATCTTGATAAAGTTTATTAATATGCTCGCTCATATTTTTACAAATATAACTTGCACCTTTTGCTTTAGCTAAGCCTTTGTTTTTCTTGTAAAGTGTGCCTATTTCTTCAAATTCATTATCATTGAGTGCGTAGTAATTTTGCGCAGATTTTATATGAGCAAGTTTGTATTCTTTGGGGCTTCTTGCATCAATTAAAAGATCAAAATTAAATTTTAAAAAATTTTCAAAATCAACTTCTTTATACATAGTCTTTAAAAGCTTTGCATAAGGTGGTATAAACTTTTTCTAAATCACTCCCGTAAACTCTAGTTTGTCCTATGGTAGTGATAAAATTTGTATCCCCTTGCCATCTTGGGATTAAATGATAATGACAATGTGGTGCTATGCCAGCTCCTGCTGCGCTGCCTAAATTCATACCTATATTAACACCCTTAGCATGAAAGTTTTCTTTTAAAATTTTAACTCCAATACGTACAAAATGGCTAATTTCTAGCCATGTATCATCACTTAAATCTTCTATATTTTCTAAATGCTCATAAGGGATAATCATAAAATGACCCGGACTATAAGGGTATTTATTCATAATGCCAAAACATTCTTTAGCTCTAAAAATCACCCCAAGTTTTTCATCTTCATTAAGTTCATGCTTACAATGACAAAAAGGGCAAAAATTTTTATCTTTATTGTTAAAATAAACATCCCTCCAAGGTGCGTATAAATACTCCATCAACTCTCCTTTATGCAAGCATGTAGATTTTTAATATTTTTACTTATAAGAGCTTTATTTTTTGGTATCAAAGGTAATAGCTTTTCATCTTCTAGCAAAAAAATTCTAGCTCCAGCTAAAATAGCATTATTAAGATCGCTTTTGCTTTCAAGGTAAAAAATGGCCTCTAAACCAAGATGTATTGCAAAATTATAGAGTTTTTTTAGTTGCATGGTTTTTAGCATTTTAGGAAATACAATAAACGCATCAGCCCCATATACTAAGCTTTCTAAAATTTGATATTCATCAAAAATAAAATCAAATTGCACAATAGGTTTTTCATGATAGCGTCTAAAAAGACTTAAATTTTGTATGTCTTGATTAAGCAAAGGGCTTGTTGGTAAGATGATGGCATCGAAATTTTCATGATTAAAATTTAAATCTTTAGAATATAAAAAATGTGAAAGTTTTCCTTCAAGTAAAAGTGTATAAATATCTTTAGGATAAAAAGCATTAGAAGCTAGACTTCTGCCTAACATATCATAAGGAAAAATTTCTTTTTTATTTTCAAGAATTTTTTGTGTTTTTGAAAAATGATTTTTTAAATCTATTGTTTTAAACATTTTTCGATGGCCTTTAAATGCTCTTTGCTTTCATCTGAGCTTGAAAATTCTTTATCATGCAGTGTTTTTTGCAAAATTTCATAAGCCTTTTTGCAATCTTTAAGTTTATAATACCCCCAAGCTAAAGAATCAAGATAATAAAGATTTTGTGGTTCTTGTTCAAGCGCCCAGCCTACTAGCTCTATACCTTTGGCTATATCAATATCATATTCAATTAAAGCATAGCCATAGTAGTTTTGATATAAAGCATCACTGCGCACATCTACGCTTTGTTCAAATTTTTTCATGATAGAGGCTAGAATTTTTGGGTCCGTGACTTTTTTACTTTTAGGATCCATATGAATTTCAAATTCTAAAACACCTGCCATAGAAAGATATTTTTTATCTTTGCTAAGTTCATAATGTTTTAAAGCTATTTCATAAGCTTTTTCATAATCTTTTGTTTGTGTGTATAAGAAAATTTTAGTATCAGGATCTATGTTATATTTTTGGGTTAAATTTAGAGCCTGAGTATAATTTTTTTCTTGTACTAGTAATTCTATCATAGCGTAGATGTATTTAATATCATTGTTGAGTTTATATAGCTTTTCAAGGGTTTGGATGCTTGCTTTATAATCTTTTTGTTCTTGATAAATTTTTAAAAGTAGGGTGCATGTTTTAAGGGTACAGTGTGAGTTTTTTACAAATTCTTCTAAGGTCTTTTTAGCTTGGTTGATATTTTTATTTTTGATATTAACTTCAACTATTTTAAGTAATAAATTTTCATGTTCAAAAAGCTTATAAGCAAGATTGTATTGCTCTAAAGCTTTAGTATATAAAGCTTTTTTAGCAAAAATATCGCCTAATATTTCATAATTTCTATAATCTTGTTCTTCTTTAATGAGTTTATAAAGTATAGCTTCAGCTTGTTTATAATCTCCTATTTCAAAAAAATATAAAGCATTTAATCTTGCAATAGCTGTGTGTTCTAAAAAGTCTTTAGAAGCTTTTAAAAGCTCATTTTTTTGTTTTAAATTAGCACTTAAAGCTAAAAGTAAAGCCTTTTGCAAATAAATACTTTCATTATTTTCATGAAATAAATTTGTATAAATATCACATGCTTTTTGAAATTGTCCATGCTCTTCATAAATAAGTGCTTGTAGGATTTTATCTTCACCTTTAGCTAAAGCAAGGCTTGTTAAGATAAAAACTATAATTAGTGAAAGCAAACCCCTATACATTCTTTTTTTAACTCCTCTTTGTGTGTTTTAAAATACTCCCAAAATGGAAAAGTTCTACATTGTTTTGGTCTATGCTTGTAAATTAAACATTTTTTATACATTGTATCAAAAAAAATACAACGATAGCCATTTTCATACTTTGCTTCTTTAAAGCTATATTTAAACCCAACTTTGATGAGGTATTGCTCTTTAAAGGCTTCAAAGCTTAAATTTAAAAAACTAGCAATAGCTTCTAGTTCTTCTTTGCTAGCATAGATATACCCACTTTCTCCAGTGCAACACTTCCCGCCGCATTTTTCACAAGCACTTTCATCAAAAGAATAATCAAAACCTTTTTCACACATCATAGCTTATAGTTTCTGTATTTTCATAAATTTCACTAATTTTTGGATTTAAAACATCATTTTCATACATAAAAAGTGTAGGCATTATCGCGCAAGGACTTTTGCTATTTTTTTTAATATGCATTAAAACAAGTCTTGCGTTAGTTTGTGCATTAGTATGAACACATTGAAGTGAAACTAGTTTTAATTTAAATTGTTTTAAATAAGCGCAAATTTCATCTATAAAACTTGCCTCATAACACATAAAAAAACTACCATTTGGTTTGATTAAAGTATTTATTTTAGCAAGCATCTTCTCAAGTGGCATAAATTCTTGATATCTTGATATACATAAATGCAAATCCTGGCTTTTTTGTGTATTTTTTTTATAAAATGGAGGATTAGAGATCAAAAAATCAAATTTTATATCACTTTTATAGTTTAAAAAGTCTTCACAAATGCCTTGAATTTCAAGTTTATTTTCTTTGGCATTTTTATAACTTAGTTTGATATTTTGCTCTTGGATATCTAGTAGATAAACTTTTGAATTTGGAAATTTTTGCTTTATCAAAAGTCCTAAAATTCCACAACCACATCCTATGTCAAGGATATTTCCTTTTAAATTATATTTAGATAAAAAGTCAAAAAGTAAAAGACTATCGTTATTATAGCGATAGCCTTTTGAATATTGAAAGAGTTTTAGCATTTATAAAGATGATCGCAGATTTTAAATGAATCATTTAAACCTACTACAATAGAAGCTCCGTTTTTACTCGCTATATCGCCTGCTACAAATAATCCTTTTACATTACTTTCTTTATTTTCATCAAAGCTTGGCACGCCTTTTTCATCAACTTCTATAGAGCATTTTTGTAAGAAATCAAGTGGAGTTGAACCCCCAATAGCATAAATAATACGATCATAAATTTCATTTGTGTTATTAGTGAAATTTACTTTAGCTTTACCGCCTTCATCTTCAATACTAGTTATATCTATGCCAAGTTTTGCTTTTACACTACCTTGTTCAAAAGCTTTTTGAATATCTTCTAGATTAATATCGTTTAATCTTGAGAAAGTTTCTCTTCTATAGCAAAGCGTCACATCGTTATTTTTAGCTAAATCTATAGCGTATTCTGCTGCTGAATTTCCACCACCTACAACTAAGATTTTTTCACCTTGGCTTGCTGAATTTGCATTAAAATTGATGATTTTTGTTAAAGTTATAGGTAAAGTATAGCTTGGTTTATTTGGTTTACCCATTCTACCTATGGCAATAACTGCATTTTTGCAAATATAATTTTCATTTGCAGTGCTAACGATGAAATTTTCTCCATCTTTTTTAACACTTTCAACTTCACTAGAAAGCTTTACTTCAAGATTATGCTCTTTAATGGCATTTTGGAAAGTTTCTATCGTGCTTTCTCTAGTTCCATCTTCAAAATTTATATGTCCGTGATTTGTGCTATCACAACCTTTATAAGCTTTGTCTACTCTTTTGCCTTCTTTATAAAATTTTACTAAGGTTTGACAAATCGCATCAGCTTTTTCTAAAACAACAACTTCTTTATTTTTTATTTTAGCTTCTATTCCTGCTGCAATACCTGCAGGACCAGCACCAATAACTACCATATCAAAAATTTTCATTATTTCCCTTTTTAATATTTTTAATGTGTAAATGTATCAAAAAAATGATAACGAAATATAAAAATTATGGATAATTTTTATATTTCATAGAATTTTTATCGTAATTATATTTTATTTGACTAATAATTTTTTCTAAAAAATATCTTAAATGTGTAAAAAATATATCAATTTTTATTTTTTGTCTAAAAATATTTATTTTTGAATAAAAAAATAAAAAAATCATATATAGTATAAAAAAGGAGGTTGATTAATGTATCAAAATGAAAAGCAAAGTTTAAAAAATAACTTTTTTACACTTTTACTGTTATCTTTTTGTGGATCTATTATTTATGGTTTGCCTTATTTTAGAAAATATTATTATGATGATTATATGAGTTTTTATCATTTAAATAATTTTGAAATGGGGCTTTTGGGTAGTGCTTATGGATTGCTTGGTTTGTTTTCTTATGCCTTAGGAGGGTATTTAGCAGATCGTTTTGCGCCAAAAAAATTATTGATTTTTTCTTTAATTGCTACAGGGCTTGGTGGTTTGTTGCACTTATATTTTACTTCTTTAAATGCACTTTTGATTATTTATGGAATTTGGGGGATTACTTCATTATTAACTTTTTGGCCTTCTTTGATGAAAATAGTAAGAAGCTTGGCAAATTCTAAAGAGCAAGCAAAAGCTTATGGAATTTTTGAAGGTGGTAGAGGTATTGTTGGTGCTGCACATTTGGCTATAGCTACAAGTATTTTTGGATATTTTCAAACAAAAGCTTTAGCCGCACAAGGTATAGAAATGGTTATTATTTTTTATTCTATAGCTCCTATTGCAAGTGCTGTTTTATTATTTTTTCTTTTAAAAGATGAGGTTAATGAACAAAGTGAGAAGATTAAAATCAAAGATTTAGTTTTTCTTTTAAAAAATTCTGCTCTTTGGCTTGTGGTTGCTATTACTTTTTGTACCTATTTTTTTAATATGAGCTTTTATTATTTTACTCCTTATGCAAGTAATGTAATAGGAGCTTCTGCTGTTTTTGCAGCTATTTTAACAGTATTAGCTCAATACATTCGTCCTGTTTCTTCTGTGGTAGGTGGGTTTATAGCAGATAGATATGGAAAGGCTAAAATAATGATGATAGGCTTTATTTTAATGGGAATTGGTGTTATTTTTTTAATGCTTAGTTCAAAATTAAATGGATTTTTGCAAATGAGTGTTTTAACTTCTGCTTGTGTGGTAATTTATGTAGCTATGTATTCTAATTTTGGAATTTATTACTCTTTACTTAGTGAGGGAAAAATTCCTATTCATTTAGCAGGTATGGCCATAGGTATTGTATCTACTTTTGGATATTTACCTGAGGTTTTTGCACCTTTGCTTGCTGGAGATTTATTAGATAGATATCCAGGTGTAAAAGGTTTTCATATATATTTTACTATTATGATAGCTATGGCTATTTTGGGTGTAATGTTTTGTTTGATTTGGATTAAAAAATACAATAAAAAGGAGATGAAATGAAAGAAATTATTCTTGATTTTAAAAACAAGGTTAAAGTGATAGAAAATGAATGGATAGTTTTAAAAGATGGCACCAAGCTTTCATCACGAATTTGGCTTCCTCAGGTTGAAGAAAAAGTTCCTGCTATATTAGAATACATTCCTTATAGAAAAAATGATGGAACAAGAGGTAGAGATGAGCCTATGCATGGATATTTTAGCGGTAATGGCTATGCGGTTGTTAGGGTTGATATTAGAGGAAGTGGGGAATCTGATGGTTTATTAGAAGATGAATATTTAAAACAAGAACAAGATGATGCATTAGAAGTTATTGAGTGGATAGCAAAGCAAGAATGGTGCAATGGAAATATTGGTATGATGGGTAAATCTTGGGGTGGATTTAATTCTTTACAAGTTGCAGCAAGAAAACCTAAAAATTTAAAAGCTATTATAGTAGTAGGTTTTACTGATGATAGATTTAATGAAGATATTCATTATAAAGGTGGATGTTTGCTTAATGATAATTTTTGGTGGGGTAATATCATGCTTGCATATCAATCACGTTTTGTTGATCCAAAAATTGATCCAAATGGTAGAAATAAATGGCTCAATAGGCTTGAGAATATGCCTTTATGGCCTATATTATGGCTTGAGCATACTTTAAAAGATGATTATTGGAAGCACGGATCTGTTGGAGAAAATTATGATGATATACAAGTTCCTGTTTTTGCATTAGATGGGTGGGCTGATTCTTATACTAATCCTGTTTTTACTCTAATGAATGCTTTGAAAGTTCCAAAAAAAGCTATCGTTGGCCCTTGGGCTCATGTTTATCCTCATGATGGATCTCCTTTACCTGCAATGGGCTTTTTACAAGAAGCACTTAAATGGTGGGACAAATGGCTTAAAAATGAAGAAAATGATGTGCTTGAAGCTCCTATGATACAAGCATATATTGAAAATAGTTCTAAGCCAAATTCAAAAACAGATAAAGTAGAAGGTCGTTTTGTTACTTTAAATGATTTTAAAAATGATATTAGCTATAAAAAATACTATTTAAATCCGTATAAACTAACATGCAAAAAATCAAGTGAATTTATCAAAATCAACACTCCGCTAAATCATGGGCTTTTATCCGGAGAATGGATGGGGGCTGGTGTTTTAGGAGAAAGTCCTAGTGACCAAAGGCTAGATGATGGGATGGCGGTTGTTTTTGAAAGTGATTTTTTAGAACAAGATTTAGATATTTTGGGTTTTCCAGTTTTAAATGTAAAAATTGTAAGTGATCAAGAAAAAGCTATGCTCTTTGCTCAGCTTAGTGAAGTTAGAGCTGATGGTTTTGTAAAAAGAGTAAGTTATGGAGTGATCAATCTTGCATTAAGTGATGATAAAGAGCAATTTATACCTTTAAAAAAAGATGAATTTATCCAAAAGCAAATCAAACTTGATGCTTGTGGATATAGATTTGCTAAGGGTTCTAAGATAAGATTATCATTAGCAAATTCTTTTTGGCCTATGTTTTGGCCTATGCCAAAAATTTCAACATTAACTTTAGATTTAAATGAGTGTGAATTTAATTTACCATGTTTTAGTGGTCAAGATAGCGATAAAATCAATATGCAACCACAAAGTGCTCCTTTAACTCCAATAACACTTTTAGAAGAAGGTAGGGTAGACAGAAGCATTTCTTATGATATTTTAAACGATACTTGGACTTGTATTACAGATGGTGTTGGTGGAGTTTTTGGAGAAGGTGTTTATAGATTTGATGAGGTTGATGTTTTAGTAAAGCACAATTTAAAAAGAGAATTAAAACTTCAAAATGAAAACCCATTAAGCGCAGAGTATACTATTACTCAAACAATGCAAATAGGACGCGAGGGTTGTATGATAGAGGCTGATATAATCTTAACACAAACTAGTGATTTGGAGTATTTTTATATTAAAGGAAAAATAGCAGTCAAAGAAAATGATAAGCTTGTTTTTGATAAAAAATATGATTATAAAACTAAAAGAAATAGTTTGTAAAATTTCCCAAAGTAAAATTACTTTGGGAATTAATTTTATTGTAAGATTTTAGCTAAATCTTTAGCGCCTTTTAAATCTACTTTACCAGAGCCTAAAAGTGGAATTTGTTCTACTTTAAAATATTTACTTGGTTTAAAAATAGCAGGCATAGTAGAGTTTTTAATCGCTTCGCAAATTCCATCAAAGTCTTGCTCTTGACATTCTACCAATAAGCATACCATTTCACCTTTTTTATCATCATCTAGCGCAACTGCGCAAAATTTTACTATATCTGTATTGATAAATTTAGCAATTTCTTCTTCTAAAGCTCCTAAAGATATCATCTCGCCACCAATTTTTGCAAAACGAGAATAACGATCTACTATATATAAAAAGCCATCCTCATCTACATGGCCTTTATCGCCGGTATTATACCAGCGTATACCATCGATTTCTTTGATAACTTCATCGGTTTTTTCTTTATTGTTTAAATAACCCACCATAACCTGATGGCCACCAATGAGTATTAATCCATCTTCTCCATGATTTAAACTTTCATAAGTAGATGGATCTACTATGCGTATAGCGCTTCCTGGTAAAGGCATACCTACGCTACCTTCTTTATTTGCACGATGTAAAATCCAATAGTCAGGATCAAATTTATTTGGTAAGTTTACACTTGCAACCGGAGTGGTTTCAGTGGCTCCATAGCCTTCAAAAATAGGTTTTTTAAATTTCATTTCAAAGGCAGTTCTTACTTCGCTTTTGAGTTTTTCAGCACCTGAGACGATAATCCTTAAGCTTTCAAACATAATCGCATCAAGTTTTTTATTTCTTGCATAAATACCTAGAAAAGTTGAAGTAGCACACATAATACTAACATTATTTTTTACTATAGCTTTTGCTACACCTAGCGCATCAGTTGGATCAGCATGTGTTATGCTTTTAATCCCTTCTAATAAAGGCATAAAAGTAGTTACAGTTAATCCAAAAGCATGAAAAGGTGGTAAAGAGGATAAGACAACATCTTCATTTTTTGCACATAATACATCTGAAATTTGAGCTATATTACTTAAGATATTACGATTATTTAGCATTACTCCTTTAGGTGTTCCCTCGCTACCACTACTAAATAATATAGCAGCTATGGCAAGGTTTTGTTTGTTAGGTGCAAATAATGCTTTTATTAAACAAGTAGGTAAAGTACTTACTAAAGCAAGCATAGTAAAGATTTTGAGTTTTTGTTTTTTAAAGCTTGTGATAACATCTTCCATGAAAATAATTCTAACATGCTCTTTAAATTCTAGTTTTATACCTTTATTTTCTAATTTTTCCATAAATTTTCTAGAAGTATAAATTTGTTGAATTTGAGAACTTTGAATGGCTTGATTAATCGCTTTTACACCTGCTGTGAAGTTTAAATTTACCACGATTTTATTTGCAAGTAATACAGCTAGATTGCAAAGAGAGCTAACCATAGAAGCAGGGAGTAAAATTCCCACACATTCTTCTTTTGGAGCATAACTTCCTTGGGTAGGTTGTATATTTAACTCACGCGATTTATTTTTTATGAAAGAGCTAAAAACCAAGCTTAAAGCAAGCATTTTTCTATAGGTAATACCACCTATTAAAGGATCAACAATAGCTATTTGACTTAAATTTCTTTTAGCGCTATCTATCCAAGCTCTAGCTATAGTATGCATACTTTCACATTGAGATTTCCAAGCAATAAAAGAAAGTTCAAAAACTTTTGTTTTAACCACTTCTTTTTTAGTGTGTATTGGCAAGCTTTTTCCAAAAGCAATAGCGATTTTTCTTTTGCTTATTTTGCGGTTTCTTGCTGAAAATTCTTCATCGCTTCTTGAAAAAGCACTTCCCCAAAGTCCTCTAATATAAAAAGGCAAAATCACTCCATCTTGTTCTTCTAATTTTGAGCAAACTAACTCAAATCCGCCTTTAAATTCATTAAGCTGCCCATGGCGTGAAAGTACTCCTTCTGGGAAAAGGCAAACTAAATTTCCGTTTTTAATATGCATAGCAATAAGCTCTAAGCTTGATTTACTAGAAGCACTTGAAACAGGAATAACTCCAAATTTATCAAGAAAAATTTTAATATACCACTTAGAATAAATGCTTTTTTCCATAACAAAATAAATTTTTCTTGGTATAGCCATTTGTACAATAGCCCAATCTATAAAAGATATATGATTACCAAGTAATAATGCTCCACCTTTCTCAGGAATATTCTCAAAACCTTCTACTAATAAACGATAGCGTTGAAAAAACGCTATGCTCATTAATAAACGCACTAAAGAAAAAGGTAGTTTACTTAGTACATAAATGCTTCCAAAAAATGCTACAGCGATGATAAAATAAAACAAATTTATCACTTCAAATTCAGCATAAGCAGCAAAAGTAGCTAGTGCTAAAAAGCCTAACATAAAAATATTTTGTATGAAATTATTTCCTGCTAAGACTTTTCCTAGTTCATTTTCTTTTGCATGAAATTGTATGAGAGAATTTAAAGGTATGATAAAAAATGCTCCGCTTAAACCAAAAATAAAAAACACCACACTATAGCTTAGTAAGTTTTCTAAAAACGGCATTAAAATGCTCATTAGAAAAATCCCTAAAGCACCTAGTGGTATAAGACCTAATTCGATGTAATTTTTAGAAAACTTACCACTAATAAGCGATCCTATAATCACTCCTATACCAGAAAAAGCTAAAGAGCATTGTACATAAAAGGTATTTTCTATGAAAAGATCATTTTTTGCATATACAGGAAAACTTACTAAGTAAAGTTGTGATATGGCCCAAAAAAGTGAAATTCCTACAATGCAAAGCCAAATGATTTTATGAGAAAATATTGTTTTTAAATTAGAGGCTAAAAGCTTTCCTTGGAAATATTGTTTTTTATCAAAACTTAAACTTTTATCTTCTTCTTTTAAACAAGGAAGTTTATAAGCTAAAAAAAGTTCTAATAAAGCAAAAGCTATTAATACAAAACCTAAAGGTGCAATTTGTATTAAAATATCTGAAGGAGTGTTAAAATTTGGATCAAAAAGCATTTCAAAGCTTAGAGAAAATACCGCCATACCCGCTAAAATAGCAACAATACTTACTGCGTTTACAGCTCCATTTCCCATAGCTAAAAGCTCTTTTCCTACTAATTCTTTTATAAAACCATATTTTGCAGGAGAGTATAAGGCAGATTGTACTCCCATGATAAAAGTCATTACAAAAGCAAGCCAAAATGCTCCAAGATAATAACACAAACAAATAATACAAGTTAATATTACTGAAAATAATGCAGATATTTTCATGATTTTATTTTTAGGAAATTTATCTGCTAAAAATCCAGAAGGTGAAAGCATAAGGATAAAAGGTAAAAGCATTAAAGCATTAACAATAGCAGTTAGAAAAAGCTGGGTGCTATCTTCGTAAAATTTATAGATAGTGTTTTGTATAATGATTTTGTGTCCTAAATCCACAAAAGCATTAATAAAGGCTACTGCTAAAAATGGCAATACGCCAAAAATTTTTAAAAAATTTCCTTGCATTAAAAACTCCATTTTATTTTAAAAATATTATTTTATTATATAAAATTTAAATGAAGTTTTGATAATTGATTAATCTTTAAATTTTACCACTTCATTAAATGCAAAACGAACTTTTTCTGCGCTAATATTTTCTTGGGTATGTCCTAAAGTAATGAGCATGGATACTCTTTGTTTAGTGGTGTCTAAATTTAAATATCGATTGATTTTATCTTTATCAAAACCACCGATAATACATGAGCCTAAATTTAAACTATAAGCAGCATTGATAATATTTGCAATAGCAAGATAGCTTTGTTCTTTAGCATAAATAAAACTTTGTTCTAAATCCATTGCATCTAAAAATGGCTTATAAGTTTGCAAGCGTTTGTTTAATTCTTCTTGGTTTAAACCTCTCTTTTTTAGTTTTTCTTCAAAATAATCTTTAAAATCAGCCCTTGAAATTACAACTATAATAGCAGCACAATTTGCTACATGGCTTTGATTATTAGCTATTTTAGCAATTTCTTTTTTATGTTCATCTTTTTGAAAAACTAAGAATTTCCAAGGTTCAAGTCCTAAGGAGCTAGGAGATAATCTAGCACATTCTAAGATATATTCTAAATTCTCTTTAGAAATTTTTTCTTGGGTGTAAGCTCTAATAGAAGAACGATTTTGCATTAAATTTAAATAATCTTGCATTATTTTTCCTTTTTTTGATTTATCTTATATCTTATAAGCTTTAAAATTGTTAAAATTATATTTTATTGTTACAATTTTATTTTTACTTCATACAAATGTTTTATTATATGATTTTTAAAGGATTAAAATGAAAAAAATAATTTATTTAAGCATATTTTTGATTATACTCATTATAGGGGTGTATTTTTTCTTTTTTGCAAATAAGGAAGAATATAATTATCTAACTTATGAAGTTAAAAAACAAGATATTACTCAAAGTATAGAAGCAATAGGCGAAGTTTATGCAAAAACACAAGTTGATGTTGGTGCGCAAGTTAGTGGGCAAATTACTAAACTTTATGTAAAATTAGGTGATCATGTTAATGAGGGTGATTTAATCGCACAAATTGATAAAGATAAGCAACAAAATGATTTAGATATTACCAAAGCTCAGCTTGAAAGCGCAAAGGCAAATTTAGAAAGTAAAAAAATCGCTCTTGATATAGCTACTAAACAATACCAAAGAGAGCAAAAGCTTTATGCTAAAAAGGCTACTTCCTTAGAAAATCTTGAAAATCTTAAAAATACTTTTTATGCTCTAAGAGCAAATGTGGCTGATTTAAAAGCTCAAACTACTCAACTTGAAATCTCTTTAAAAAATGCTCAAAAAGATTTAGCTTATACTACTATAACCGCACCTAGTAAGGGTGAGATTATTAATGTAGCGGTTGAAGAAGGTCAAACTGTAAATGCAAACCAAAATACACCAAGTATAGTGCGTTTGGCTGATTTAAGTGAAATGGAAATTCGTATGCAAATAGCTGAAGCTGATATTAATAAAATCAGTGTTGGAAAAAAGGTTAAATTTAGCATTTTAAATGAGCCTGATAAAAAATACGAAGCAATTATTTCAAGTATAGATCCAGCAAATACTACCATAAGTGATGCAACAAGTAATACAAATTTAAACTCAAACTCAAGTACTAGCGCTAGTGCTGTGTATTATTATGCAAGGGTTTTTGTAAAAAATGATAATAATTTTTTACGCATAGGTATGAGTACAGAAAATGAAATTGCTATTAAAACAGAAAATAATACCTTAGTTATACCAACTTTGGCTATAAAAAGCGATACAAAAGGTTATTATGTAGAAATTTTAAAAGCAAATAATATAAGTGTAAAAACACCTGTTAAATTAGGTATTAAAGATAGTTTAAATACTCAAATTTTAGATGGTATTAATGAGGGTGATTTAGTTATCATAGGTAAAAATAAAAAATGATACGCTTAGAAAATATACAAAAAAAGATTAATAATACAACTATTTTAGAAAATATGAATCTTTATATTCAAAAGGGAGAATTTGTAGCTATTATAGGGCAATCAGGTAGTGGAAAAACCTCTCTTTTAAATATTATAGGAACACTTGATGAACCAAGTAGTGGAAAATATTTTTTAGATGCATATGAAGTAACTAATTTAAGCAAAGATGAAAAAGCAAGGATAAGACGTGAAAAAATTGGTTTTATTTTTCAAAGATATAATTTACTTAGTCTTTTAAATGCTAAAGATAATGTAGCCTTGCCTGCTGTTTATGCAGGTAAAAACAAACATGAAAGATCGCAAAAGGCTAAAGAATTACTTTCTTTTTTAGAGCTTGATCATAAAGAATTATCAAAGCCAAATGAGCTAAGCGGGGGACAACAACAAAGAGTTTCCATAGCAAGGGCTTTGATGAATGGTGGTGAGCTTATTTTAGCAGATGAGCCAACAGGTGCGCTTGATTCTAAAAGCGGTAAGATAGTTTTAGAAATTTTAAATAAACTAAATGAGCAAGGACACACCGTAGTTTTAGTCACTCATGATAGGGAAATAGCTGCTAGAGCAAAAAGAGTTATAGAAATTAAAGATGGTAAGATTATAAGTGATAATGGTGCAAAAAAAGCAGATGAAATAAAAGCTAAGTTAATGCCAAAAGAGAAAAAAAGCTTTAATTTGCTTAAAAATCAGCTTTTTGAAAGTTTGAAAATGTCCATAGCTTCCATTGTAGCACACAAGCTACGTTCTTTGCTTACTATGCTTGGTATTATCATAGGCATAGCTTCAGTAGTTTGCGTGGTTGCTTTAGGGCTTGGAGCTCAACAAAATATACTTGCTTCTATTAGCTCTATTGGGACTAATACCATAGAAGTTGTTTCAGGGCGAGGCTTGGGGGATATTCGATCAGGTAGAACAAGGCTTAATTTAAGTGATTTAAAAACCTTAAGTTCTTTGCCTTATTTAGAAGCAGTAGAAGCAGATGTGGGTAAAGTAGGGGTTGTAACTTATAAGAATAATTCTTTGCAGGCTAGAATTTATGGAGTAGGGCCAAATCATCTAAGACTTAGAGGTTTTGTGATGGTAGATGGTAGGTTTATTAATAATGAGGATATAAAAGATAATACTAATATTTGCATTATAGATGAAAATGCTTTGAGAATTTTATTTGATAATATCAGTGCTAAAGATGTTTTAGGTAAAAGTGTGATTTTTAACAAACAGCCTTTAACCATAGTTGGAGTTTTAAAAAAAGAAAGAGATAATAAAGGCTTTAGGGCTGATGAAAATACCATTAAAATTTATACTCCTTATTCTACTTTGATGAATAAAATCACAGGAGATAAGCAAATAAGAGCTATAGTAACTAAGGTAAAAGATGAGGTAAATCCTGCTTTAGCTGAAGAGGCTATGGTAAAAATTTTAGAGATTAAACGCGGAAAAAAAGATTTTTTCACTATAAATTCTGATGCAATTAAAAATGCTATTGAGGAAAATACTGCTACTTTAACTTTACTTATTTCTTCTATCGCGGTAGTGTCTTTAATAGTAGGTGGTATTGGTGTGATGAATATCATGCTTGTTTCAGTAAGTGAGCGTACAAGGGAAATTGGAGTTAGAATGGCTATTGGAGCTAGAAAAGAAGATATTTTGATGCAGTTTTTAATTGAAGCTGTGTTGATTTGTTCTTTAGGAGCTATTTTTGGAGTAATGCTTTCTTTTATTATCATTGAAGTATTTAATTCTTTAAATTTTGGTTTTACGATGATACTTTCATTAAATTCAGTATTTTTAGGGCTTTTAAGTTCAGTTTTAATCGGAGTGGTTTTTGGATTTTTCCCAGCAAAAAATGCAGCAAATTTAAATCCTATTAGTGCTTTATCAAAGGAATGAGATGAGAATATTTTTATTATTTTTTATAGCCTTTTTTTTAAATGCTTGCGTAGGAGTAAAATTAGAGCAAGTGTCTCAAGAGCAAATAAAAAAAGAATATTTTGAAGATTTTAATGCAAGCAAGGCTTGGTGGGAAAAATATAATAATCAAGATTTAAATAATATCTTAAAAGCTATTATTGATAATAACAAAGATTTAAATGTAGCAAGAATTAATTTTTTAAGCACTTTAGCTAGATATAAGCTTTTAAATTTAGATCTTTATCCTACTTTGAGTGGAAATTTAGGTGCTAATATAAGAAAAAATTTAAACAATGGTACAGAAATGCATAGCTTTTCAAATGGTATTATGTTAAATTATGAGCTTGATATATATGGCAAAATTTCAGATCAAGTTGCTAGTTCTGAATTTTTAGCAAAAGCAAGCGAATATGAGTTGCGCTCTTTGGAGCTTGATACGATTAATTTAGCAATTAATAGTATTTTTGAATTGATTTATTTTAACGATGTAGATCGCTTACTAAACAATCATTTAAAAAATCTTGAGCAAATGCTAGAAATTTATACTACTAAATTTGATTATGGCAAGGTTGAGTATATTGATCTTTTAAATATCAAAAAGTCTTTATTAAATACTAAACAAAATATCATCACAAATTTGCAAAATAAAGACTTAACACTTAAAAATATAAAAGATTTACTAGGTAAAGATGATGAGCGTTTGATTAATAAAATGCTAAATTATACCCTTGAAGATTTTTCATTGCAAAAAATTAATTTTGATATAGAGTTAAAAATGCTTGCTTATAGACCACAAGTTCAAGCAAAACTAAATCAACTTATGGCTTCTTATAAGGATTATGTAAGTGTACAAAAAAGCATTTTACCTAGTATAAAAATATTAGGAAATTTAGATGGGAGTGATAAAAATTTTGATGAGAGTTTTAAATTTTTAATCTTAGGTGGAAATGTTGTTATTGACTTACCATTTTTGGACTTTTATAGAGTAAGACAAAATGTAAAAATTTCTGAATTTGCATACCAAGCACGCTTATATGAGTATAAAGATGCATTGCAAAGAGCCATTCATGAGTTTAAACTTTGTTATGAAAACGATAAATACTACAATGATTTGTTAAATTTAGTAAAAGACATTAATACTAATCAAGCAAAAATTACACAATTATATTTTGAAAAATATGAATTAGGGCGTAATGAGCTAAAAGATTATCTTGATGCGGATGCTTTGCTTATTAATTCACTTCAAGAACTTAGTAGAGCGAAACTATCTTTGCTTAAAAATGTTAATTTATATCATAATATAGTATTGATTTCAGAGTAAAATAGACTTAAAAATGTTTCATTTTGTAATATTTTAGTAAAGAGTAGTGTTTATTTGCGTTGTTTTTAAAGTCATTTAGATTACAATTGATAAGTAAATCAAACAAAGGAGAGGTATGAAATTTGATTTTTATGCAACGCTAGTTACTATGGTTATAGTGCTGCTTTTAGGCGTTTTTGTCATTAAAAGGGTAAAATTTCTTCGTGATTATAATATCCCTGAACCAGTTGTTGGTGGTGGAATAGCTGCGATTATTCTTTTAATCTTACATAGTTCTTTTTCACTAGACATTAAATTTGATGAATCTATGAAAGATCCGCTAATGCTTGCATTTTTCTCAAGTATTGGTTTGTTAGCTGATTTTGCTTCATTAAAAAAAGGTGGTAGAAAATTAGCAGTTTTCTTGGTAGTAGTTGTAGCTTTACTCTTTGCGCAAAATATAGTTGGTATAGGTGTGGCAACTGCTATGGGGCAAAATCCACTAATGGGACTTATAGCAGGTTCTGTTACAATGAGTGGTGGTCATGGTACAGGTGCAGCTTGGGCGGCTGAATTTATTAAAGAGCCTTATTTGTATTCTAGTGCAACTACTGTTGCGATTGCTTGTGCGACTTTTGGACTTATTTCAGGTGGTATCATAGGTGGTCCTGTTGCAAGATATTTGGTTAATAAGCATAAATTAGTGGTTCCAAAACAAAATGATGATAAAGATGCAATTTTAAATTTCCAATCTCCAGAAAAAGAAAGATTGATCACCCCTTCTTCTTTTATAGAGTCTTTAGCATTGATTGCTTTGTGTTTATTAATAGGTAGTGCTTTATCTACTTATATTAAAACAAATACAGGTTTTACTTTACCAACTTTTGTGTATTGTCTTTTTGTGGGTGTTGTTTTAAGAAATGTTTTATCAGCTACAAAAATTCACCATGTGTTTGATAGAGAAGTATCAGTTTTAGGTAATGTAAGCTTGTCTTTATTCTTGGCTTTAGCGTTAATGACTATTAATCTTTGGGATCTAGTTACCCTTGCTCTACCGATGTTGGTAATTTTAGTAGTACAAGTTGCTATGATGGCTGCTTTTGCTATATTTGTAACCTTTAGGGTATGTGGAAAAGACTATGATGCAGCGGTTTTAGCAGCAGGTCATTGTGGTTTTGGTTTAGGTGCTACTCCAACAGCTATGGTAAATATGCAAACTGTAACAAATCACTATGGCATGAGTCATATGGCATTTATTATTGTGCCTTTAGTAGGTGCGTTTTTCATAGATATAGTAAATGCCTTAGTGATTAATGCTTTCTTATATCTACCATTCTTTCATTAAAATCATCTAGCACTAATTTAGTGCTAGATTAACTTTTTATCTTTACTCTTACATAAATGATTTAAAAAACACTCTTTACATAAAGGATTTTTAGCCTTGCATGTATAACGTCCAAAAAGTACCATAGCTTGATGAAGATAGTTTAGATTATCTTTAAAAATTTTAGTTAAATCTTTTTCAGTTTCTTCAGGGGTTTTGGCTTTGCTAAGATTAAGTCTGTGTGAAACTCTAAATACATGAGTATCTACAGCCATGCAATTAGCCCCGCACCATTCTATCATCACTACATGTGCAGTTTTTTGTCCTACTCCTGCTAGAGTTTTTAAATCTTGCTCATTCATAGGGATTTCACCATTAAATTGCTCGCAAACTGCTTGAGCCATTTTGATTAAATTTTGTGCTTTATTATTGTAAAATGAGCAAGAATTGATCAAAAGCTTCAAAGATGATAAGTTTGCCTTAGCCAAATCTTGCACACTAGGATAAGCTTCAAATAAAGCCGGTGTGATGAGATTAACCCTTTTATCAGTACATTGAGCTGAAAGCATAACACAAACTATAAGTTCATAAGCATTACTAAAAACTAATTCTGTTTTTGCTTGTCCAAAATGCTCTAAAAATAATTTTTTAATTTCTAAATTTCTTTTCATAAACTTATTGTATGTTAATCGGCTTTAAATAAAGTTTAGATATAATAAAATCAACAAAACTATTTCAAAAGGAAAAACAATGAAAAAAATTTCTTTAGTTGCTGCGGCTTTGCTAACAGGTTTAAGTTTAAATGCTGCGGTGGTTGCAACCCTTGATGGAAACAATATCAGCGATACAGAAGTGAATGAATTTTTTGCTCCTATGCTAAGAGGTGCTAAAATCACTGATTTACCAGCTGAACAAAAAAAAGCAATTATTGATCAATATATCGTTCAACAACTTGTATTAAAAGATGCTAAAGCTCAAAAAATAGAAAATGATCCTTCATATAAAGAAGAATTAGAGCGTGCTAAAGAAGCTATTTTGGTAAATATCTACCAAAAGAAAATTTTTGATTCAATTAAAAATAATGATGCTAAAGCTAAAAAATTCTATGAGGCAAATAAAGATAAATTCACTAAACCAGCTCAAGTGAAAGCTAAGCATATTTTGGTAACTAGCGAAAAAGAAGCTAAAGATATTATTGCTGAGCTTAGTAAACTAAGCGGAAAAGCTTTAAATGATAAATTTGCTCAACTTGCAAAAGAAAAATCAATCGACAAAGGTTCTTCAGCTCAAGGTGGTGATCTTGGTTGGTTTGCTGAATCAACTATGGTAAAACCATTTGCTGATGCAGCTTTTTCTATGAAAAAAGGTACTATTTCTAAAACACCTGTAAAAAGTGATTTTGGATATCATATTATCTTAAAAGAAGATGCTAGAGCAAAAAGTACTATGAGCTATAATGAAGTAAAAGCAGGTATTGAAAGCAATATTAAAATGGAAGAATTTAAAGAACTTATGAATAAAAAAGCTCAAGAACTTCTTCAAAAAGCAAAAGTGGAATACAAATAATGGGCGTATTAGATCTTGTTAAGCCGGGTGTTTTAAGTGGTGATGATCTAAATATCGTATATAATCATGCAAAAAAAGAAGGATTTGCTATCCCTGCGGTAAATGTCGTGGGGACAAATTCTATTAATGCGGTTTTAGAAAGTGCTAAAAAAGTTAATTCACCTGTGATTATTCAGTTTTCAAATGGAGGAGCTAAATTTGTAGCAGGAAAAGCTTGCCCAAAAGCTGATGTGCTTGGTGCTATAAGTGGTGCAAGACATGTACATTTAATGGCAAAAGCTTATGGAGTTCCGGTGATTTTACACACAGATCATGCTGCTAGAAAATTACTTCCTTGGATTGATGCTTTGATTGAAGCAAATATTGAGTTTAAAAAAGAAACAGGTAAGCCTTTGTTTAGCTCTCATATGATTGACTTAAGTGAAGAGGATTTAGAAAGTAATCTAAGCACTTGCGAAAATTATCTAAAACAAATGTCTGAGCTTGGGATTTCTTTAGAGCTTGAGTTAGGATGTACGGGTGGTGAAGAAGATGGAGTAGATAATACTAATATCGATAATGCAAAATTATACACCCAGCCTGAAGATGTAGCGCTAGCTTATGAGAGACTTTCTAAAATTAGTGATAGATTTTCAATCGCAGCTAGTTTTGGTAATGTACATGGAGTATATAAACCAGGAAATGTGATTTTAAGACCTGAAATTCTTAAAAACTCTCAAAATTATGTAAAAGAAAAATTCAATCTTGGTGAAGAAAAACCAATCAATTTTGTTTTCCATGGTGGCAGTGGTAGTGATATAGAAGATATCAAAGCAGCACTTAGCTATGGTGTGATTAAGATGAATATTGATACAGATACACAATGGGCTTTTTGGGATGGTGTTAGAGAGTATGAACTTAAAAATAAAGCTTATTTGCAAGGACAAATTGGCAATCCTGAAGGCGATGATAAGCCAAATAAAAAATACTATGATCCAAGAGTATGGCTTAGAGCGGGCGAAGAGAGTATGATCAAACGCTTAGAGTGTGCTTTTAGTGATTTAAATTGTATCGATAGAAACTAAGAGTTTTATAACTCTTAGTTGATTTTCCTGTGAAGATTTCAAATTTTTAGAGCAAAATTAACAAAGGTTTATAAAATGGAAGTTAAAACAACTGATGATTTTTCTGATCTTGTATTGCCTGAGGGAAAAGGTAGTACAGGAATTGTTGCTTATTTAAAGATTATATTTATCCCTGCTATATTGTATATTTTAGTGCTTTTAGGATATTTTGGAAAGATTGATTTTAAAGTAGAATTACATAGTGTTGTAATGATAGGGATTATCTTTTTAGTGGCTTTGATCTTTGCTAGACACAGCGCTGATTATGCTTCAAGTATTTTTGAGCAACAAAAAGATGAATTTAAACTTATATTAAAACGCTATATTATGAAGCATTTTTTAGTTATAGGTAAAGAAACAAAGTCAAACGCTAGTTTTGATGATTTTGCTTATGCTTATGTGAAAGATTTAAGAAATGAAAATTTTGCTTCTGTGGGCGCAGCTATTTTTCCTATGCTTGGTATTTTAGGAACTTTTATAAGTATAGCCATGTCTATGCCAAATTTTAATTCAAGCGACACAGCAGGTTTAGAACAAGAAATTTCAGTTTTATTAAATGGGGTAGGAACAGCCTTTTATGTATCAATTTATGGAATTTTCTTGGCACTTTGGTGGATATTTTTTGAAAAATACGGCAGTAGTAAATTCCAAAAACTTCTTAATCGCCAAAAAAATGCAACAAGCGATTTTTTCTGGTCTAAAGAAGAAATTGATAGAAAGTATCTTCAAGAAAGTTTACAGCATTTTGAAAAAATAGGCACGATTTTTGAGCATGTAAGTAATGAGGAATTTTTTAAAGAATTAGATAATACAATAGATAGAAAATTCAAAGTTTTTCAAGAGCTTGTAAATGCTGAGGAAAAAGCTGTAAGATTAAGCAGTGAGCATGTAAAACAAACTATGAGTGATTTGTCTAAAACCCAAAGAGAACAAAAAGATATAGTTAAAACTTACAGCGAGATTGCAAATGCGGTAAATATGTTAAATTCAAACATAAAAGATTTAACTTTAAGAATTTCAGAGCAATATAACAGACTTTTAGATGTGAGTTCGGATAAAATTGTGCATTTAGATAAAAGTGTGAGTGCTTTAGATGAAAAGGTGAATAATTTTTCAAATAATATTGAAAAATATCAAAATCTTATGCTTGATAATCAAACTAAACTTTTTGAAGGTTTTAGGGCAAGTATTATAGAAGGTATGCATACTTTTAAAGAAGCATATGAAGATGAAAAAAATATCGATGAAAAAATTTCACTAATGCAAGAATTTAAAGAAGAAAGTAAAGAATTAGATGAGCAAACCACACAAGTTATTGCAAAGCTTGAAAATCAAAAAGAAGATGAAAAAATAGATGATAAAAAATAATTCTAACAATGAAGAAAATAATTTTTGGATAGCTTATGCAGATTTAATGGCGGGCTTGCTTTTTATATTTATTTTGCTTATTGGAGCTATAGTTGTTAAGTATGTTTTAACTCAAAGTGATTTGCAAATCATAAAAGAAAATCTACAAAAACAAGAAGAGCGCTTAAGAGAGAACAAAGAAGAATTAAATCAAAAAGAAGATATTTTAAAAAATCTTAGTCAAAAATTAAATAATACTTCAAGCACGCTTGATGATGTTAATAAGCAAAAACAGGCTTTAGAGGCTAATATTACTAAACTCAATCAAGATTTAAATTCAAGTTTAGATGAAAAAGATCAACAAATTTTTGCTTTGCTTGAGAGATTAAACAAAAAAGATGAAGAAATCAAAGAATTAGAGCGTAATTTTGATGAGGCAAAAAGTAAGATCAAAGAACTAGGTTTAATCAAAGAAAATACCATCAAAAATCTTCAAGCAAAATTTGATACTAATATTACTCTAGATTCTAATACAGGGGCGATAGTATTGCCTTCTGAAGTGCTTTTTGATACAAATTCTTTTACGCTAAAAGCTCAAGCAAAAGAGAATTTGAAAACGATTTTAACGCAGTATTTTGACAATATTTTAAAAGATGAAAATATCTTAAACAGCATAGAAAATATAGTCATAGAGGGCCATACAGATAGTGCAGGCTCTTATATATATAATCTTGATTTATCACAAAAACGAGCTTATGCTGTGATGAGTTTTATACACTCATTTTATAAAGATCCAAGATTGCAAAAACTTTTAATGGCAAGTGGTAGGTCTTATTCTGATGTGATTATGAAAGATGGTAAAGAAGATAAAGAAGCAAGCCGTAGAATAGAGATTAAGTTTAATATCAATACAAATAATGCTTTAGAAAAGGTTGAAAAATACCTTGATAGCAAGTAGAATTGATGTTTTAAAATACAAAGATTTTGAATTTTTACTCAAAAGAGATGATTTACTAGGTTACATCAATGGTAATAAGGCTAGAAAACTAGCCTTATTTGAAAAAAACAAACATTTATTTAAAAAAGGACAAAGATTTATTTCTTTTGGTTCTTCTCAAAGTAATGCTTTAGTTGCTTTAGCTAAGTTTTGTTACGAAAATGATTTTTTGCTCATTTTTGTTTGTGAAAAAATGAGTTCTTTTTTAAAAGAAAATCCCCATGGAAATTTAGAATTTGCATTAAAACACAATGTTGAGTTGATAGAAAATATAAATTATCCCACAAGAAGATTGCAAGCTTTAGCTTTAAAAAAAGATGATGATGTTTTTATAGAAGAGGGTGTGGCTATAAAAGAAGCTGAATTTGGATACCAACAACTAGCCTTAGAACTTAGTGAGCAGTTGAATGAAAATGTAAGTATTTTCTTACCTTCAGGCACAGGAACTTCTGCGGCTTTTTTGGCTAAACATAGCAAATTTAAAGTTTTTACATGTGCTTGTGTGGGAGATAGTGCGTATTTAAAAGAGCAAATTTTAAGCTTAGAGTCAAATTATGATTTTGATAATTTAACCATATTAAATCCACCAAAAAAATATCATTTTGCTAAGCCTTATTTGGAATTTTATGAGCTTTATCAAGATCTAAAAAAAGAATGTGGAGTAGAGTTTGATTTGCTTTATGATATGGTGGGTTTTAAAACTTTATTAGCTCATCAAGAGCAATTTGGTGGAAAAATCTTATATATCCATCAAGGAGGCCTTGAAGGAAATATAAGCATGTTAAAGCGTTATGAATATAAATTAAAAAATACCAAAATAAAAAATCACTAAGATAATCAAAGGTATGATAAACTTAACATAGTAATACCATAGTTTAAAAATACTTCCTTTTAGGGTATTTTGATTAGAAAGTTCATAAATTGCATCTTTTTTAAGCACCCAACCTACATATATACAACAAAAAAATGCGGTTAAAACAAAGAATATGTTTCCACTAATAAAATCAAAGCTATCAAAAATATTTTTTCCTTTGATGATAGTAATATCTTTTAAAGGACCATATGTAAGTATGCATGGTAAATTTCCCAAGACAAAAATACTTCCAAGCGTTAGATTGATAGCAGTATTTTTAGCTAGTTTAAATTTTTCTTCCAAAACACTGATGATTACTTGATAAATTGGCAAGCTTGTAGTAAGTGCAGCGATGATTAAAAGCAAAAAGAAAAACACGCAAATTATACTTCCAAAAGGTATATGTGAAAATGCAACAGGTAAGGTCTTAAAAACCAAAGATGGCCCACTATCAGGGGTTAAACCTACGCTAAATAAAGCTGGAAAAATCATAAAACCAGCAAGCACTGCTATGAGGGTATTTAAAATTCCTGTATAAACAGAAGTTTTGATTAAATTCTCATTTTTCTTAAGGTGAGATGATAAGGTTATCATTACCCCAAAGCCTAAAGATAGGGCAAAAAATACTTGTCCTAAAACATCTATAAACAATTTAGGAGTGATTTTGGAAAGATCAGGAGTAAGGTAAAATTTCACGCCCTCACTTGCTCCTTCAAGTGTTAAATTGCGTGCAACAACAACCAAAAGGCAGATAAATAAAAATGGCATAAGGTATTTTACTGACTTTTCTATGCCATCAATCACACCTTTTTTTAAGATAATCCAGTTAATTATTACAAATATAGTAGTAAAAATTCCTATTAATAAAGGATTATTTTCTATAGTAGAGCTATAAAATTCGCTTGTATATTGAGCATTAATGGGACTTGAAAGATTAAAATCACCTATGATGATTTTAAAAATATAAGCTAAAACCCATCCGCCTATTACCATATAATAAGCCATGATTCCAAAACTACCTAAAAGTCCCATGTAGCCAACACCCTGCCAAGAATTAGATATTTTAATTCCATCACTTGTTTTTCCACCAAAAGCATCAACTGAATTTAGCATTCTGCGTCTTCCTATAACATTTTCAACCAAAATCACAGGAATTCCTATAAAAATCATAGCTATACAAAAGGCTAAAACATAAGCACCGCCCCCATTTTCACCTACTAAGTATGGAAAACGCCAAGTGGCTCCAAAACCAATAGTCGCTCCTGCTACTGTAAGGATATAAGTTAGCGTATTGCTCCAAGTTTGTCTTTGCATGCTTTTTCCTTGCTAAATTTAAATAAAAAATATTTTAAGATAAAAAATAATACCATTATGCCAAATTTTTATTTATTTTTTTATCAAATTAAAGGAAAATCCATGCAAAAAAAGAAAATTTTATTTTTAGGTGCAGGATATGCTACTTTATCGGCTATAAAAGCCTTGCCTGATGAGTTTTTTGAAAAAGCACAAGTGAGTTTGATTAATAACAATTCTTATCATTATCATACTATTTTACTACACAAAGTAGCTTCAAATGAAGATATTTATAGCTCAAAATATGATCTTTTATCTTTATTAAATCCAAAAATTAACCTTATCCAAGATGAAGTTTTAAAAATTTCTAAAGACAAAGTTTTTACTAAAAATAATGAATTTGACTTTGATATTTTAGTATGTGGGCTTGGTTTTGCTAAAGAAACTTTTGGCATTAAAGGTATGCAAGAATATGCTTTGAGTATAGATAATTATGAAAATGCTTTAAAAATTAATGAAATAATATATGAGAAAATAAAAAATTATAAAACCACTCAAAATGAAGATGATTTAAAAATCACAGTTTGTGGTGGGGGCTTAAGCGGGGTTGAATTTGTAGCTTCTTTAGCCAAAGAGCTTAAATTCTTTTGCCAAAAAGAGCAAATTGCTTATGAGAAATTAGAACTTTCTATTATTGAAGCTATGGATCAAATTTTACCTATGTTTGATAAAAGTTTGGCTTTAAAAGCAAGGCAAAGGCTAGAAGCACTTGGTGTGAAAGTATATGAAAAATCTAAAATCATAGAATGTGAAAAAAACGGCATAAGACTTGATGGGGGAGAATTTGTTAAAGCTAATACTATCATTTGGACTGCAGGAGTTAGAGGTAATAGTGTTATAGAAAATAGCTCAGATTTTCCAAGTGCAAGATCGCGTATAGAAGTAGATGCTTTTATGCATCCATTAAATGTTGAAAATGCATCAAGATACTTTTTTATAGGTGATAATAGTTTATTTAAAAATCCTAAAACCAATACCCCTTATCCTCCAACAGCCCAGCTTGCATTAAGAGAAGGGGCTTATGTAGCTAAAGCTTTAATGGCTATGATTGATGAGAAAGAATTTAAACAAGAATTTTCTTTTATAAGTGGAAATACCGTTTGTTCTATCGGAAAGGATTATGCAGTTGGCACGGTTTTACATAAACCAATTAGTGGTTTTTTAGCAATAAAACTTAAAATTTTTATAGAAAAACTATGGCAGTATCAGCTTGAAGGATTGAAAGGTTTTTTGAAATAAAATTAATTTTAAATAGAGTTTTTAAGGAACTCTATTTAAAAATTCATTTGCATCTACATAGCCTATAATACGTCCTTTTTCCTCACCTTTGTTAAAAAATATCATTACAGGAGGCCCAAAAACTCCAAATTCTTTCATAAGAGCTAAATCTTCTTGGCTATTGTGTGTTACATCTGCTTTTAAAAGCGTGTAATTAGCAAGCAAATTTTGTACTTTTGTATCTGTAAAAGTATATTCTTCTAAGAGTTTGCAGTTTTCACACCAAGCGGCTGTAAATTCAAGCATGACTGGTTTGGTAGAATTTTGTAATTCTTGCTCAAGCTCTTTTAAATTTTTGATGGTTTTAAAACTTAAACTAGAGCTATTTTCTTTTGAAGCAAGGTTAAGTTCAAGAGGTTTTAGCAAGCTTTTTGAGCCCATTGAGCCGCCTAAAATCAGACTTAAACTATAAGCTAAAATTAAAATCATACTTGCTTTTTTAAATTTATCAAAATTAGTTTTTGCTTCATCAAATAACCCCATAAAGCTAGCAAAAAATACCCCTATAACCCCATAAAGCATTAAAATGATGTTTGCACTAAGTATTCTTTCTAGCATCCAAACTGCCATGATGAGCATGATAAAGCCAAAGAAAATCTTTATCTTAAGCATCCAAGCTCCACTTTTTAAAAAACTTCCTCCAAGTCCTATTAAAAGTAAAGGCATACCCATACCAAAACTCATCACAAATAAAGAAAGTCCTCCTAAAAATACATCACCGCTATTAGTAATATAAAGCAAAGCCCCTGCTAAAGGTGCAGCCACGCAAGGTCCTACAATAAGAGCTGATAAAAAGCCCATAATAGCTATACCAAAAACTCCGTTTTTGCCTTCTATTTTTTTATTGATAAAATTTTGAAATTTAAGTGGTAGTTGTAATTCATAAAGGCCAAACATAGAAAGTGAGAGCAATACAAAAATACCCGCAAAAGTAATGATAATCCAAGGTTGTTGTAATAAACCTTGTACATTAGCACCTGCAAGGCCTACTAAAGCACCTGCTATAGCATAAGCTAAAGACATAAAAAAGACATAGATAAAAGATAAATAAAAGCTATGTTTTTTAGATGGTTTATCTTTGAGTTTCATTGCAATTAATGAAGAAAGAATAGGTATCATTGGTAAAATACAAGGAGTAAGTGCTAATAATAAGCCATAACCAAAAAAAGTTAAAAGTGTGATAAATATATTTTGTGTGCTTAAATCATTGGCAATTTGCTCATCTTCATTTTGCTTTTTAAATTGATCTTTGGCTGATCTTATAGTATAAATTCCATTTTGTCTATCAAGTTCATAATTTACATATACAGGACGATAGCATAAACCTTCTTCTGAGCAACCCTGATAAGCTAGGGAAAGTTTTGCTTTGTTATTTTTAATAAAATCATCTAATAATAATTGAGGTATAAAAAGTTCAAGTTGGCTAAAGATTACTTCTTTGTTTTCTCTCGTTTGAGTTTGTGGGAAATTTAATAAAGAAGTAATGTTATTAGAGTCTAATTCTACTTTGATTTGATCTTTGTAAAGATAAATTCTATCTGCAAGATTGATTTTTAAAAAAATTCCTTGATTGTTACTATGGGTATTGAGTTTAAAAGCTTCATTGAGTGATAATACTCCATTATTAGCAAAAGCTAAATTGAAAAAAATAAAAAATACCGCTAAAAAACGCATTTTTCTCCTTGAAATTGAAAATAAATTTGTTTTATTTTACTTATTTGTGGTAAATTTAAGTTAATAATTATCCTAAATTAAGGAGCCTGTTATGGACAAGGATAAAATTACTCTCATTAAGGTAAAAAAATCAACGCTTGAGTATGAAAGTGAGCTTAAAAGATTGCAAATTGAGCTTTTAAAATTTCAAAATCATGTTAAAGATAAGGGTTTAAAGGTTTTGATTTTAATCGAAGGACGCGATGCGGCAGGAAAGGGTGGTGCTATTAAAAGATTAATTGAGCATTTAAACCCTAGAGGTTGTCGTGTGGTAGCGCTTGAAAAACCAAGTGATGTAGAGAAAACTCAGTGGTATTTTCAACGTTATGTAACACATTTACCTGCAGCAGGAGAAATAGTGATTTTTGATCGATCATGGTATAATAGAGCAGGTGTTGAACCTGTGATGGGCTTTTGTACTCCAAATGAGCATAAAAAATTCTTGCGCGAGGTGTCTTCTTTTGAAGAGATGTTGCTTGATAGTGGAATTTTATTTTTTAAATTTTATTTTTCAGTTTCTAAACAAGAGCAAAAAAGACGTTTTGAACAAAGAAGAACAGATCCACTAAAACAATACAAATTATCTCCAGTCGATGAAAAATCCCAAGAATTGTGGGACAAATATACCCTAGCAAAATATTCTATGCTTTTAGCTTCCAATACTCCAAAATGTCCTTGGATAATTATTAATTCAGATAGTAAAAAGAAAGCAAGAATCAATTTGTTTAAGTATTTACTTAGTGTTTTAGAATATCCAAATAAAATTAAAGATAAGTATTTTAAATACGATAAAAAATTAGTGCGTAGTGGTGAGGAGGAAATTCGCAAAATGGAGCTTAGTTTAAATGATGAAAAACTTAAAAAATTTGATAAAAAATAAGGGATAGAATTGAGTTATCTTTTTATAGTACGTAGTAAATTTAATGAACATAAAAAAATTAATCTAAAAGTATTTTTATTCAATGCTTTTTTGTTGGTTTTTTTATTGTTTTTATTTTTTTATTTGTCTTTTTTAAGCGCTAGTTATAATTTTGATTTTGGGGCAATTTATGAATATAAAGATAAAATGATACAAGGTTTTTTTACAAGTTTTTTTATTAGTGTTTTATCTTTGATTGTAGGTGTGATTTTTGCTTTGATTTTATGCTATATGAGTCTTTGTAAAATCGTGCTTTTTAATATGTTCGCAAGGGTTTTTATAGAACTTATCAGGGGTACGCCTTTGCTAGTGCAAATTTTATTGATTTATTATATTTTTGCGGATAATTTGGGACTTGATAATCGTTATATTTGTGGAGTTTTGATTTTAGCTTTATTTGCTAGTGCTTATATTTGTGAGATATTTAGAGCAGGGATTTTAAGTGTTGATAAAATGCAATATGAAAGTGCTAAGGCTCTGGGTTTGAGTGAGTTTGAAATTTATAAAAGCGTGATCTTTCCTCAAGCTTTAAAAAATATCTTAGCACCACTAAGTGGACAACTTAGTAATTTGATCAAAGATAGCTCTCTTTTAAGTGTTATAGCTATTTCAGAATTAACACAAAATGCTCAAGAAATCAATGCTTTTACTTTTTCAACTTTAGAAATTTACATTCCTTTGGCACTTTGTTATTTGGTTTTAACTTTACCTATTTCTATGTTTTCAAGAAAACTTGAAAAGAGTTTTTCTTAAAAGAAAAACTCAAGCTTTTGTTCTTTGAAGACTTCTTGCATATCTTTGAGGTATTTTTGACTTAGCTTATCAAAAAGACCATTTTCTTTAGATTTTAAAATAAACTCATTGAGCTCTTCTTTTAATTTGGTATTGTTTTTATTTAAAGCTATAGCCCATTGCTCAGGTGTTTTTTCAAAAGGAGTAAAAATAGCTTTTGTTTGTTTAGGATGTTTTTTCCATGCTTTATAAATGCTCATTTGATCATAAATAAAAGCATCAGCTTTTGCTTGAATGACTTCTAAAATAGCCGCATTTTCTTTATCAAATACTAAGATTTTTGCATTTTTAAGATTTTTTTGAGCATATAAATGTGCACTTGAACCTCTTTTTAAAGCAAGTATTTCCCCTTTTTGATTTAAATCTTCTATGGAATTAATATTTGATTTTTTAGCGCTTAATATCGCTAAATTTGCCTTAGCATAAGGCAAGGTAAAATCTATTACTTTTTTTCTTTGTTCACTTATACTCATAGAAGACATGATGAGATCTATTTTTTGAGTTCTTAAAGCAGGTATAAGTCCATCCCAAGCTATGTTTTGGATTTTTAAATCATAGTTTTTTTCTTTGGCAAAGGCTTGTAAAAACTCCACACTAATACCACTTGGATTACCTTTAATATCACTCATTTCAAAAGGAGGATAAGCTAATTCCATACCTACAATTAATTCTTTTGCATTGAGTGTAAAAAACAATGCAAGTAGTAAAATAATTTTTTTCATGTTTTTTCCTTAATTTAGTTTTTTTATAAAACAAATAATTTTATTAACTTCTTTGAAGTCACATTGCATATGGAAATTAAAACTATCAATATTTTGTAATTCGCAATCACTAGCAAATTCACTAATTTTTTGATTTAAAATCCATTGTTCGCAATATGTTAGTAGTTTTTTCGCATAATATTTTTTTCTGAAATTTTCTCTAATGTAAATTCCTTCTAGGTATCCTACTGGAGTACTAGAGCTACCTTCTACATAATCATACCTTATACTAACATATGCTAAGCCTATGCACAATTGCTGTATTTTAAGTAAAAATACAGCATATTTTTGATCTTTTAATATATTTTCAAATTCATGCTTTAATTTTACAATGGGTTTGTTAAATAATAAACTTGCTAATATTAATACATCTTCTAAGTCATTAATGTTTGCTTGGTAAATTTTAAAATGATCCAAATTTAGCTAAAGCCCTTTCATAATCTTCTTTTGTATCTATACCTATGCTTTGGCTTTGTATTTTTAACATTTTGATTTTTTTGCCATTTTCTAAGGCTCTTAATTGTTCTAGTTTTTCGCATTCTTCTAAAGCTGAGTTTTTCAAAGTGCAAAATTCTTGTAAATTTTTAACCCTATATGCATAAATTCCAAGATGAGCTTTAAAATTTTGTTTATAATTTGCTCTTTCATAAGGAATTTTAGATCTTGAAAAATATAAAGCATAATCATTACTATCAGTAACTACTTTAACCAAATTAGGATCATCGCAAGCTTTTGCATCTATTTCTTTATAACAACTACTCATAAAACAAAGCTCATCTTTAAAAGCTTTTTGGCTAAATTCTTTAAAATCTTTAATATTTTGTGTTTCTATAAAAGGCTCATCAGCTTGGACATTAATGATTAGCTCATTTTCATTTAGTTTTAAAATTTGACAAGCTTCATTGATCCTATCAGTGCCACTTTCGTGATTTTTACTTGTTAAAACTGCTTTTACATTATGTTTTTGCGCTATTTTTAAAACCTCTTCATCATCAAGCGCCACACACACTTCATCAACTTCTTGCATTTTTTTAGCTGTATAAATAAACATAGGTAAATTATCAATCTTGCATAAAATTTTATTTTCAAAACGACTTGATTTTAATCTTGCTGGTATGATTATCATTGTTTTATCCATTTTATAATAGTTTGTTTTAGATTTTTGAGTTTGCAAACTTGATTTTGCTTTTGTGTGCTTGTAAATAAACTTGCAATATTTGGATGAATTTCTTGTTTAAATTCTTTTGCAAGTTCTTGCATACAAGCTTGTTCATCTTGGCATTCTTTATTATAAACTGCTTGATACATGCTTGGAGTAAATTTACTCCATTGTGCTGTGGAAGTGATAAGCGTAGTAATGTTAGAATCAAGCATTTTAAAGCAAGTGCAAGTGTGAGGATCTAAAAGTCCTAAGTGGCTGTATTGTTTGATATATTGCATACACTCATCATCATTACAAAAATCAGCTTCAAAGTCTTCTTGTAAAAGCTCTAGTTCTTTTTGGCTAAGCTCATAATATTTTTCATTCTTTAAAGCCTGCATTAACTCTTTGGTGCGTTCATCTTTAAATTTATCAAAAAGTAAGCGTTCTATATTTGATGATATAAGTATATCCATAGCAGGAGAAATAGTCTTTTGTAAGCTTTTATTTCTTAAATCATATTTGCCTGTATTAAAAAACTCACTTAAGATATTGTTTGAATTGGAAGCAATTTTAATTTTACCTATATTTGCTCCCATTTTTTTAGCATAATAAGCTCCCAAAGCATCGCCAAAATTTCCACTTGGAATGATGATATCTATTGTTTTGTCAATTTTCAAACTAGCATAGTAATGATAGATGATTTGAAAAAGTATTCTTCCAAAATTAACTGAATTTGCGGCACTTAGACTTAACTTTTCTTCTTTTAAAGTATTTTTAAAATCCTCATCATTTAAAAGCGCTTTTAGAGCATTTTGCGCATCATCAAAATTACCTTCAATGGCTATGGATTTTAAATTGCTTGCATTTGAATGTGTCATTTGTAAAGCTTGAGTTTTACTTGTGCCTTCATTTGGGTAAATACAAACTACTTTTATGCCTTTTTTATTTTCAAAGCTTTTTAATGTTGCAGGCCCTGTATCACCACTTGTAGCGCACATGATTAAAAAATCATCATCTTTTTTTAAGTGTTCTAAAAGCACGCCAAAAGGCTGTAAGGCCATATCTTTAAAAGCTCTTGTTGGTCCATGGAATAATTCATTAATATAAAGCTTATCATTGATTTTTTTCAAATTAATAGGGCAGGTTTTATCATCAAAACTCTCATAAGTTTTCAAAGCTTTTTCAAAAACTTCAAGCTCTAAATCAAAATCAAAAGCCGCGATGATTTTTAAGGCTAATTCTTTGTAGCTTAAATTTTTTAAAGCTTCATTATCAAGCTTTGGTAGATTAAGTGGCGCATATAAAGCATTATTAGGTGCACTAGGGCTAAGTAAGGCTTTTGAAAAGCTTACTTGATGGTTTTTATCTTGGGTTGAGTGTAGCAACATTTTCTTCCTTTTTGTTAAATTTATCAATATAATCTTGCAAAACTTGCTTAAAGCTATCTTTTAAAGCAATATCAAGATGAATAAGTTCAGTTTTAAAACCAAAATCTTTTACTTTCACATAGTCTTTAAAGGTTAGCATTAAGGTGTCACAATTGTGTTTTTTTAAAAGTTTTTCTAATTCTTCTTTTTTGAAAGTATAATGATCAGCAAAAAAATAACAAGCCCTAGCTTTGATAAAATGCTCATATAACCTAAAAGGTTTTGCAATAGAGCTTATTAAAATGGCTTTTTGATTTTCTTTTACATGAGAATAACGCACAAAGTCCTCGTTTTCTTTAGCTATAAAATCAGCCCTTTTAGCAAAAGATTTTGGTAAACGATAAGCCCCACTAGGTAGGGTAAAATCAAAAAATGGCTCATCTTTACTTTGCAGTAAAATATTAAGCTTTTTAATGTGAAATTTAGAAAAAGCATCGTCTAAAAGTATGATCTTTGCTCCAAGCTCGATAGCTTTTTGTATACCTTTAACCCTATCTTCGCTTACTATCACTCCGCCAATATGCTTTGTAAGTGCATATTCCATAGCTTCATCGCCACTTTCTTTAATATTGCATAAAATTTCATCTTTATGCTTAACGATGATTAAGCCTTTGCTTTGTCTTTTGTAGCCTCTTAAAATGATAAAACAATTTTCAAATTCAGCTGCTATGGCTTTACAAATGGGAGTTTTTCCATTGCCTCCTAGGGTTAGATTGCCTATGCTTATAATGGGTAAATTAAAATCAAGTTCTTTTTTAAATTTAGTATTTAAAATAGCTATAATCATATATAAAAAGCTAAAAGGCAAAAGCAAAAAGGCTAGAGTTTTTTGCAAAAAATTAGGTTTAAAAAAATAGCGATCAAGCCAAGTCATATGTATTCTTTAATGTTGTTGGAAGTTTTCTTTTAAAGGCATTATTTTGCACACGCTCTAAGACTAAATTTTTTAAATTCTCATCAAATTTTTCTAAGCTTTGATTATTTTCTAAAGCTTTTAAAACTTCATCTAAAACTTCATATTTATAGCCAAGATCTTTTTCATCGCTTTGATTTGGCCAAAGATCAGCACTAGGGGCTTTTTGTATGAAATTTTCATGCACACCCATAAAATTAGCAAGCTCAAAAACTTCACTTTTATAAAGTGTAGCCAAAGGATTAAAAGCACAAGCTAAATCCCCATAAATAGTCCCATAACCAAGCATAAGTTCGCTTTTATTAGAAGTACCTACTACTAATGCTTTATGCAAGGCTGAATAATCATAAAGCAAGCTCATACGCACTCTTGCAGCTAAATTCCCAAAGCGTAAAGGGTTTAAGTCTTGACAAATTTTTTCATAAGCACAAAGTACTTCATCAATATAAATGATCTTATGATGAATTTGCAAATCTTTACAAAGCATTAGCGCATCATCTAAATTTTCTTTTTTAGAATGTTTTGTAGGCATTAAAAGCACAAAAAGTTTTTCACCTACTGCTTTTTTGCAAAGATGAGTTACTAAAGCTGAATCTATCCCACCACTTAAACCTAAGATGAGATTTTTATCTCCTGCTTGTTCTTTTATAAAATTGATCAATAATTCTTGTAATTTTGTATAATTCATAAAAAATCTTTAAATATTAATTTTTTAAAATTATATTTGATTTAGTTAAAAGGAAGTTTATATGCGTATTTTAAAACAACCATGCGGAATGTATGAAACAAATTGTTATATTATAGATCATAATAACAAGCAAATCATCATTGACCCAGGTGAAAATGCTTATGAGTTTATCAAAGAAAACGCAAGCAAGCCTTTAGCTATTTTAAATACTCATGGTCATTATGATCATGTTTATGATAATGCTAAAGTTAAAAAGGTTTATGAAATTCCACTTTTTATCCATAAAGATGATGCTTTTATGTTAAAAGATCCTTTTAATTATGGTTTTGAACATTCAAATGCTGATGTGTTAATAGAAAATGAAAATGAATTTAGTATAGATGAGTTTAAGTTTAAATTTCATCATTTCCCAGGGCATACTCCAGGGTGTTGTATGATAGAGTTTGTGGGTGAAGATGTGCTTTTTAGTGGAGATTTTTTATTTTACCGTAGTATTGGTAGATGGGACTTTCCTTACTCAGATGCAGCTAAGATGAAAGAGAGTTTATTAAAAGTTTTAGCTTATGAAAAAGATTTTAGATTGCTTCCAGGGCATGGAGAAGAAAGCATTTTAAAAGAAGAACAAAAAGCAATTCCTGCTTGGTTAAGGTATTTTCACTAATGGATAAGGTTTTATATTTTTTAAGTTTTTTGCTGATTTTAAGTGCGTTTTTGAGTTTTTTTAAACCTAAAGAAGCAAAAAAGAAATTTTTTCACAAATGCCCATGTTTTAGAGCGGTGGAAAATGGTTTAATGAGTAGAATTTGCATTTATGCAGGAAGTTTTGGTTTTATGTATTCTGTGCTTTATATAGGATTTGGAGTGTATGATAAAAAGCTTTTTATGATTTTGCTTTTATCTTTTGCGATATGGTATTTTGCTTGGGTTTTAAAAAAAGAGTAAAAAACTATCATTAAAAATGTTAAAATACTTTTTTAATTATCAAAAAGGGTATCAAAATGAGAAAAAGCATAGCAGAATGGCAAAAACAAGAGCTACTTTTACTTTCCTTGCCTCATGAAAATAGCGATTGGAAGCCTTATTTAGAAGAGATTTTGCAAAGCTATGAAGAATTTGTTAAAGCTGTGGCAAATTTTCAAAAAGTTTTACTTATAGCACCAAGTGAAAAAGACTTTCAAAGATTTAAGCATATAAAAAACGTTGATTTTTTTAAGTGTGATACTAATGATACTTGGATTAGAGATTTTGGTGTAATTGATGTGCGTGAAGATGAAAAAATTATAGGACTTGATTTTATTTTTAATGCTTGGGGTGATAAATTTCAAAGCACTCTAGATAATGCTGTAAATTCAAAACTTTTTGCACAAAAATTATCTGGAAAATTAGAAAAAATTGATCTTATCTTAGAAGGTGGGAGTATTGATTTTAATGGGCAAGGAGTAATGCTTACAACGAGTGCTTGTTTGTTAAATGAAAATAGAAATTCACATTTAAATAAAGATCAAATTGAAGCTAAGTTAAAAGAAATTTTTGGCTTAAATCAAATTATATGGTTAAATCATGGTTATATTAAAGGTGATGATACTGATCATCATATAGATACTCTAGCAAGATTTATCAATGAAAAAACTATTGCTTATTGTGTGTGTAAAGATGAAAACGATGAGCATTATAAACCCTTAAAAGCTATGGAAGAGGAGCTTAAAAAAACAGGATTTGATTTATTAGAGCTTCCTTTACCTAAACCTTTGTATTTTGAAGGTAAAAGACTTGGTGCTACTTATGCAAATTTTGTTTTTGTTAATGGTGGTTTGATAGTGCCAACTTATAATGATGAAAATGATGCTTTGGTATTAGAAAATTTACAAAAAGCATGTAAAGATAGAAAAGTAGTAGGGGTTGATGCAAGAGTGTTTTTAAGACAAAATGGTTCTTTGCATTGTTCTTGTCAAAATCGTTATGAAGGTCAAAGATGAATTTGCAAAAAAGCGCAACCATCATCGCAAGTGTATGTGCTGTTTTTTTAGCTATTGTTAAATTTATAGTAGGTTTAGCTTCGGGTTCTGTTGCGGTGCTTTCTAGTGCGATTGATTCTTTACTTGATTGTGTGATTTCGGGTTTAAATTTTTTAGCTTTGAAAAAAAGCTCTCAAGGATCTAGTAAAGAATATAATTTTGGCCTTAGTAAAATTGAAGCCTTAATGGGGCTTTTTGAAGGTCTTGTGATTAGCTGGATTGGGGTTTATATTTTTTATGAGAGTGTTTTAAAAATTCACAATCAAGAAAGTGTAGAAAAACTTGATCTTGGAATTTATGTCATGGCTTTTGCTATGCTTGTGACTTTGTGTTTGGTGGTTTTTTTAAATTATGTTACCAAAAAAACAAAAAGCTTGATTATAAAAGCTGATAGCTTGCACTATAAAATAGACTTTTTAACTAATGCTCTAACGCTTTTAGCACTTGTGATTATAGCTTTTACAAATTATCATTTTATTGATGGATTATTTGGTATAGCTATAAGTTTATATACGATTTTTTCAGCTTTTAAAATCATCAAAGAAAGTTCTAAAATTTTACTAGATGTGGCAATTGATAAAGAACAAGTTGAAGTGATTAAGCAAATTATAAGTGCAAATAAAGAAGTTAAAAGCTTTCATCATTTAAAAACTAGAAAAAGTCCTGATATACTTTATGTTAGTGTGCATTTAGTTTTTGAACCTACAATATCACTTTTAAAAGCTCATAAAATCGGTGATGAGATTGAAGATAATATAAGGGAGCATTTTAAAGATGATTTTTGGAATATCCATATACACTTAGACCCTTATGATGATTCAGAAGAAGAAAGGAGTAAAAATGAAATTAGCACTCATACAGCAAGAATTTAAACAAAATAAAGAAAAAACTATAGAAAAAACATGCGAACTTATCAAGCAAGCAGCAAAAGAAAAGGCTGAGCTTGTATGCTTGCAAGAGCTTCATCAAACGCAGTATTTTTGTCAAAGTGAAAATACAAACTTTTTTGATTTGGCAAATGACTATGAAGAAGATGTTAAATTTTGGTCTAATGTGGCTAGGGAAAATAAAGTTGTTTTGGTAACTTCTTTATTTGAAAAAAGAAGCGCAGGGCTTTATCATAATACTAGTGTGGTATTTGAAAAAGATGGTTCTATAGCAGGTAAATACCGTAAAATGCATATACCTGATGATCCTTGTTTTTACGAAAAATTTTATTTTACTCCAGGTGATTTAGGTTTTGAACCTATACAAACAAGCGTTGGAAAGCTTGGAGTTTTAATATGTTGGGATCAATGGTACCCTGAAGCTGCTAGGTTAATGGCTTTAAAAGGGGCTCAAATTTTGATTTACCCTACTGCTATAGGTTGGTTTGATAAAGATGAAAAAGAAGAAAAACAAAGACAGCTTGAAGCTTGGATAGGTGTGCAAAGAGGCCATGCTATAGCTAATGGCTTACCTGTAGTAGCTATTAATAGAGTGGGTTTTGAAAAAGATGAAAGCGGTGTGGAAGATGGCATAAGATTTTGGGGAAATTCTTTTGTCTTTGGGGCTCAAGGCGAAGAGCTTTTTAGGGCTGATGATAAACAAGAGTTTTGTAAAATCATTGAAATTGATATGCAAAGATGTGAAAATGTGCGTAGATGGTGGCCATTTTTACGCGATAGACGCATAGAGTATTTTCATGAATTAAATAAAAGATTTATTGACTAAAAGGAGAAAAAATGAAAAAAGTTTTAGTGCCTTTGGCAAAAGGTTTTGAAGAAGCTGAGTTTATAGGTATAGCTGATGTTTTAAAAAGAGCAGGGGAGGCTAGTGGAAATTTAGAAGTAATTATTGCTTCACTAGATGATGAGCTTTTAGTGCAAGGAGCTAATGGAATTTGTATAAGGGCTGATGTGAGTTTAGCTAGTGTTGATCAAGAAAATTTAGACGCAATTGCTTTGGCAGGTGGATTTGAAGGTATGATGAATTTAAAAAACAATCAAGCTATCATAAAAATCATACAAGATTTACATGCTAAGAAAAAAATCGTAGCGGCTATTTGTGCTTCACCTATGGTGTTAGCTAAAGCAGGGGTGATTAATGGAGAGTTTTCTTGCTATCCTGGTTGTGAAGTAGGTATTGAAGGAACTAGAGTAAATAAAGCAGTTGTAGTAAATGAAAATGTCATCACAGCAGCTGGGCCTGCTACGGCTATTTTATTTGGTTTGGAGCTTGCTAAGCATTTATGCTCAGAAGAAATTTATCAAAAACTTTATGAAGGTATGCTTGTTCCTTTGACAAAATAAACCCTCGCTAATGAGGGTTTAGCTTATATTTGTTTCATAAGCTTGGTGATTTCACCCTCATGAGGAAATCTATCTACTTCGCAGTTAAACAAGTCTTTTTTAGAATAAATGATTTTGCCATCTACTTCTACTATAAAATGACCACCACCTTTTTCTATGGTAGAAATTTGCGCATCTTTGAATTCGTTTTGTATTTCTTCTGCAACCCTTGCAGCTTGTGGTTTGTAATTTCAAAGATTACAATAATAAATTTTTACTTCCATTTTTTACTCCTTTTTTGAAAGTAAGCTATTATACATTTTTTATGCTTGTAAGTTTTAAATTTAAGGTTTTTTTTTATAATAATAAAAAAATACAAGGGAAAATATGAGCCAATTTACACATTTACATTTACATACAGAATATTCTTTACTTGATGGAGCAAATAAACTCAAAGAGCTTGCCAAAACGCTAAAAGCTCAAGGTGCAACAAGTGTTGCTATGACTGATCATGGAAATATGTTTGGTGCTATTGATTTTTATAAAACGATGAGAGCTGAGGGGATTAAACCTATTATAGGGCTTGAAGCATATTTACATAATCACGATGATTTAAGTGATAAAAGCTCAAGACAACGCTTTCATATTTGTTTGTTTGCTAAAAATGAAATTGGCTATAAAAATTTGATGTATTTAAGTTCACAAAGCTATATACATGGCTTGTATTATTACCCAAGGATTAACAAAAAGCTTTTAGAAGCACATAGTGAGGGTTTGATTTGTTCTTCGGCGTGTTTGCAAGGTGAGGTTAATTGGCATTTAAATACCAAAAATGAAAGAAATTTAAAATTTGGCGCAAAAGGTTATGAAGGCGCAAAAGAAGCTGCGCTTTGGTATAAAAAGGTTTTTGGAGATGATTTTTACCTTGAGATTATGCGTCATGGCATTGATGATCAAAAATTTATCGATGATTCTATCATCAAACTTGCTACAGAGCTTGATATAAAAATCATCGCAACTAATGATACACACTATACTTTTAAAGAAAGAGCAGCTGCACATGAAGTATTTATGTGTATAGCTATGGGGGTTAAGCTTGATGATCCAGGGCGTTTAAGACATGAAGTGCATGAGTTTTATGTAAAAACACCAGAGCAAATGAGTGAGCTTTTCGCTGATATTCCTGAAGCTATTGAAAATACTCAAGAAATAGCTAATAAATGCAATTTAGAATTAAAACTAGGTGATCCTACGCCACCAAATTTTAAATTTACCCGTGAATATGCGAAAAAATATGGCTTAAACTTAAGTCAAGAAGATCAAGAATTTAGCTTTGATAATGATGATATAGTTTTTGAGTATCTTTGTAAAAAGGGCTTAGAAGAAAGACTTCAATTTATCGATGAGAGTAAACATCAAGAGTATAAAGATAGGCTTGATTTAGAAATTAGTATTATTAAAAATATGAAATTTTCAGGTTATATGCTAATCGTTCATGATTTTATCGCCGCAGCTAAGGAAAAAGATATACCAGTTGGTCCAGGGCGTGGGAGTGCAGCGGGGAGTTTGGTTTCGTATTGTTTGAAAATTACAGATTTAGATCCTATACCTTATAATCTTCTTTTTGAGAGATTTTTAAATCCTGAGCGTGTATCAATGCCCGATATTGACGTGGATTTTTGTCAAGATAGAAGAGGGGAAGTGATTGATTATGTTATTGATAAATACGGAGCTGAAAAGGTTGCACAAGTTATTACCTTTGGTAAGCTTTTAGCAAAGGGGGTAATCCGTGATGTAGCTAGGGTTTGTGATATGAGCATACCTGATGCGGATGCTTTGGCAAAATTAGTTCCTGAAGAGCTTAAAATCACTTTAGAAAAAGCTTATGAGCAAGAACCAAAGATCGCTGAATTTGTAAATTCTCATCCAAAAGGACGTCAAGTTTGGGACTTTGCTAAAGCACTAGAGGGTTTAAATAGAAATGCAGGTATGCACGCAGCCGGAGTTGTGATATCTAATGAAGCTTTGTGGAATAAAGCTCCACTTTTTAGACAAAGCAAAAACGATGAGCGTCATTTAGTTACGCAGTATTCTAAAGAATATCTTGAAGATGTAGATTTAATCAAATTTGACTTTTTGGGTTTAAAAACTCTTACGGTAATTAATAATGCGATTAAGCTAGTGAAAAAGCGCTATGGTAAAGATGTAATTTGGGAAAAAATTGATATGAATGATCCTAAGGTTTATAAAACCATACAAAGTGGTAATACTTTGGGTATTTTCCAAATAGAATCAGGCGGTATGCAAAGTTTAAATGCTAGGCTAAAGCCTGAAAGATTTGAAGATTTAATCGCGGTTTTAGCTTTATATAGACCAGGACCACTTGATAGTGGGATGGTGGATGATTTTATCGATATCAAGCATGGTAGAAAGGCTGCAACATATGCATTTGAAGACTTAAAACCTATACTTGAAAATACTTATGGGGTTATAGTTTATCAAGAACAAGTTATGCAAATAGTGCAAAAAATCGGTGGTTTTTCTTTAGGTGGGGCTGATAATGTGCGCCGTGCTATGGGTAAGAAAAAAAGAGAAATTTTGGATAATCTTAAAGCAGAATATCTAGAAGGCGCTAAAAAACAAGGCTATGATGAGAAAAAGGCTGATGATTTGTTTGAGCTTATTTTGAAATTTGCTGAATATGGTTTTAATAAATCTCACTCAGCTGCTTATGCACTTATAACTTTTCAAACAGCGTATTTAAAGACTTATTATCCAAGTGAGTTTATGGCTGCGCTTTTAACAAGTGAAGAAAGCAATGTAGACAAGGTCGCAAAATACATTGAAGAGATGAAAAGAATGAATATCAAGCTTTTGCCACCAAGTATCAATAAAGCCCAAAGAGAATTTAGTGCAACTAAGCTTGAAGATGGTTCTGAAGCTATTATTTATGGGCTTGGAGCGATTAAAAGTGTGGGAATTCCTGCGATAGAAAATATCATGACTATTCGTAAGGAAGAGGGCTTTAGTGATTTTGATGATTTTATAAGCTCGATTGATCCAACTAAGATCAATAAAAAAACCATAGAAAATTTAGCTAAATCAGGTGCTTTTGATGAGTTTGGCTATACTAGAAAATGTTTAGTGGATAATCTTGAGCTTATTTCAGAAACAAGTAGGAAAATTGCTGAAGTTAAAAGAAACTCCACTGCTTCGCTTTTTGGAGAAGAAGAAATAGCTGCAGATATCAAAGTAGGGCTTCATGATAGCAAGATAGAATTTGAACTAATGGAAAAACTAGGTTATGAAAAAGAAATTTTAGGAATTTATGTATCAGGCCATCCTTTAGATAAATTTGCAAGTCAAATAGAAGGCATAGAATATTTTAAAAGTATGGATTTTGAAACACTCAAAGGCGAAGGTGAACTTTTGGTTGTAGGGAAGATTGAAGATTTTAAATCAATGATGAGTAAAAGTGGTAAAAGATATGCTAAGGCTGTAGTTTTAGACTTTTACTCTACTTTTGATATGATCATCTTTGAAGCTCAAGTAGAAAAAGTTGAAGCACTTTTTAAAGAAAGCAAAGACGAAGCTTTTGCTTTTTTACTAAGATATAAAAATAATGATAATGATTTAAGTTTTAGTTTAAATGAAATTTATACCCTAGAAGAAGCAAAAGAAAATGAGCTAAAATCTTTTAGCAAAAGAAAAAGCTTTGCAAAAAAAGAAAACAAAGAAGAATTCATGCAAGAACCTATGAAATTTGAAGAAAATATTATAGAACTTGACATTAACAAGCTTAGTAAAGATATGGTGTATGAAATTTATGATCTAGCTAATACAAGACATAACCCAAAAGATACTAATAACAAAAAACTTGTACTAAAAGTACTTGATATGGGCAGTTGCTTGCTTTATCATACAAATTTTGTTCTCTCGCAAGAAGCTATGGATGTGATAGTTCAAAAATGTAAAGGTTAAAATATAGACTTTAAAAGTCCATTTTATACAGTATAGTTATATCAATACAATATAAAAAGGAATAAAAAATGGCTTTAGCGGTTGAGACTATTCAAATTATACCATCCAAAAAGATTTTTTACCTTTTTGGATGTGTTTTAACAACTCCAAACAATGATTTTCATGTCAATAAAACAAAACATAGTGATTTGTTTGATAAAGACAAGACAGATTATAAAGCTAGAGATGAATTTTTAGCTTTTATGAAAGAAAATTTTCCAAAAACCAAACTAACTATGGTTATTTGATACAGCTCCGGTGGGGTATTTGTCGTATCCTTATTTGGGTAGTCTTGTTGTTGATTGTGAGGAAAATGATGAGGTTTATAAGGCTATAAACAAAAACTTCAAGGCGTGTTAGTTTGGAATTTGCAATGTATTTTTAAGATCTTTCATGATTTTTCTCTAAAATTTTTCAAAATATTAACAACAATTGCTTTATAAACAAATAAAGTCTAGTTTATAAATGCTACAAAACTTATAGTTTGGAAATGAAAGTTTATTTAGAAAGCAATGTTTGAGAGTAAAAGATGATAAATATATAATTATTAGAATACAAAAGGTTGTATTTTGCTAGGTTTAACTAAGAGCGATGAAAGTGTCGGTCAAAGCAGACAAGCTTGTAAAAAATTATATGACTTGTTATATGTCGGCGGAAAAATAAAAAGTCCATAAAAATGGCCACTTTATTTTTCTACAAACCTTAAACTTAAATTTGATTATCTTATTTCTTTTACTTTATTTTTCCAAAAATCAACAACCTTTTTACTGATTTTAGGATTTACTTCAGCTTTTTTATCAAATCATTTATACAGTCAATTCTTTTTTTGCTTGGAGTTAATAGTTTTTAATTTTTGAGTTTCTTTGTAATACTTAATACAATGATTTTCAAAAAGATTCATATCATAATTATCTTCTAAAAACTGAATGATATCAGTAGTTAAACCATAAGCTTTATAGGGTACTTTTTTGCATTTCTTCTTTTATTTCTAATGCAAGTTTTGTGTTTTTAATTCACACTTGCCTTCGCTTGCAAGTATGTCTTTTAACTTTTCAATTACTTCTTGCATTTGCATGATCAATCCTTTTATTTTAATTTAAAAGAATTTAACAAAAAATTGCAAAAAGCAATGAAAAGATTTTATTTTGAAAGCTATAAATTATTTTATTAGTAGCTTTCTTAATACGCTATTTTGTGAATTTATATATTTTAAAACAATACTTTTTTTATTTTCATCTAAATCTAAAAAATCTAAATAAGCTTGAAATAAATTATTATTTAAATCATCGTCAAATTTATGACTTGCAACCATATTCTTAGAAAAATGATTAAAAAATTTCCTACAAAAATTGTTATTATTTTTAAATAGCTGCACTAATTCTTCTCTTTTAAAAAAAATTATATTGCTTGATCGCTTCAGGATAAAAACTACTTTCTATGTTTTCATAGCTATTAATAAAAGCATTAATATTTTCATACTTGCTTGTTTTGTATTTTTCTTTGGTATCTTCATAATAATCTTTCCATTTTTCATTTTCTAATAATTTTAAAAGTGCTATGTCAGATCTATAATTATGATTAAGATCAAACTTAAATTCTTCTATAATAAGAGCTTCTATATAATGCTGATTGATTTTTTCTTCTATGTTGCTTAATTTTTTCTTTGTAATTTGTGCATAGGTTGAAAGTAAAATTTGATAAAAACCATAAGGAAAGCGTGTCATTCCATTTTTTGAATAAAAGTCTATTTTTAGGAGTGAATTTTCAATATCTTTTACAAATTGTTCATCACTTAAACTACCTACCAAATATTCTATCTTGCAGTTTTGAAGTTTATAATAAAGTTCAATTTTTAAAGTTTGATAAAAATCACGTCTTAGTTGGTATTTTTCTTCTTTACTTAAATAAAACATATTTTTTAGGTATTTTTCGTAAAGATGGTAGCTTGAAGATAAATCATTTTCTTCTATTTTAATAGAAAGATATTTTTTAGTTTTAGATATTAATGATTTATAACTTAATTTTAGAGCATCTGAAAATGTTTTTTTATTTTCATACTTGCAAAACAATAAAAAACAATGCTTGTTAAAATAATCTATATGCTCTAACACATGATATAGCAATCTTAGATTTCCATTGCATTGTTCTTTATATCTTTCGAAAATAATATTTTCAATAATATTTCTTATCTCATCTGTAATTTTAGTATATTTATTTATTCTATCTTTTATGATTGCCTTTGCTACTTCATCATTGTTTTTTATGGTTATTTCACAATCAATAACCTTTTCTTTGTATATTTGATACCAGTTTTTACTATTATATTGTTTGGTTTGTTCTTCTTTATTATTTTCAGTCAAATTGTCATCTTGTTCTTTTAATTCTTCCTCATGAAAAATCACAACAACATTGCATTCTTTTTCTTCTTTAAGTAAATTTACAAGTCCTAAAATTTCTTTCAAAGAAAGATTATCAGTTCTTCTTTCTATGTTATCAAAACACACAATAACTTTTTTAAAATCTTCTTTTTTTAAAAATGAGAAAATAGCATCAGGGTTAATGTTAATTGTTCCAGCAGATTTAATTTTTGTAATTTTAGTTATAATTTGTGAAAAAGTATTTACTATTTTATTGTAGTTTCCATGGATTTTAAAAACTATTTCTTCTAATATTTGCTTATAACTTTCTTTATATAAACAATCTTTTTATCTGCATTTATTTCAGAAATTTTATTTTCAACTTGTTTCCATAAATAAGTTTTACCTATACCCCAAGATCCATTTATAGCCAAACATTTTTTAGAGTTGCTATCTAAAAAATTTGCAATATTATCAATCTTATTCATTATATATTCCTATAAAATATTATTTATATAATTTTACAAAAATATTTAAGTTTTATATGTAACTATCCTCCAAACCTTAAAGTTATAGATAGTTACATATTATTCTTGTGTAAAAAGTGGTTAAACTATAATTATATAGCGTTTCATAAAGATAGTTACATTAAAAATAAAACATAAGTTTATTTTAAGTAAAAATGTAACTATCTTTAGAAAGTAAAACATTTTTAGGATTTAAAATTTACAACTAAACTTCGCCTTTATCTATCTTTTAAACAGCGTTTAATCGTTTTCTTGGGATAAAACGGATATTTGGGATATTTGGGATATTTTACGCTTTAGATTTGGAAAGATAAAAAGTTGTTTTTATATGTTTTAAAAGCCTATTGTTTGGGAGTTTTGCTAAAATTATCTAGAGATAGTTGCATATTCTTTTTAAAATACCCCTTACATTATATCAGCAAGATTTATCAAATATAAAATTAGAAATCACAAACAAATTTTAGCTTAGGGTAGGTTACCACATAATCCCCCCCCCCTTTTTTTTTTTTTTAGGGGACAAGGTTAATAAGCCTTGATTATAATTATACAAAGTAGTATAATTATCACTAGAATTTTATGGTTCAATTTAATCACCATCTAACTGGGTGTTGATTAACACCAAAGGCGGCCACCTTTGGTGTTCCACCCTTTGAAATTATACTCAAATCTTACTTAAACTTCTAAAATAAGAAATGATAAATCTTTTATTTAACAATACAAAGCTTTATATTGCTTTAGCTCTAATGTTTATGCTTAATGTATTTTTATATCTTAAGCTAGATAGCACAAACGCAAAATTAGAAAAAAGTCAAAGTGATTTAAAATTAGCTTTGGGTGTAAATAATGAACTCACAAGGATTACTCAGGAGCTTAAAATAAGACACAAGCAAGAACTAAAAGCACTCTTTTATGCAAATGCTCAAAAAAATCAAATCAAAACAAGGGTTGATGATGTTAAAAACTATATATCCAAAAGCAATGGAACTAACACCACTAAGCTTTTTAATGCTATGCTTGATAGGCTGTGGGAGCAAAACACAAGTATTAACCAAAATACAAATTCAAAAAGTGCAAATACCAAATGAGCTTTTAGAATTTGATAGAGCGCATAAACCTATAGTGCAAGATGAAAAAGATATATTAAAAGCTTATAGTGAACTTTTTTATCACTATAAGCAATGTGAGATCAATATAGAAAAAATTAAAGAGTTGAATCAGTAATTTTATTTGCTGTTTTCTTGGGTTTCTGGAACATATTTTAGTGTTAAAGCTTTAGTTGAATAAAAGGTCGTTGAAAACTTCTCTTTTTATAGTATTGTATTGCGTTGCAATATAGTGCTTGCTTTTGGGGTTCCATATGATCGTTTGCTGAATTTTTATCAAAAAAATATACGTATTTGATATTTGAACAAATGCTTTTTGTAGACCTCCACCTTTTAATTCTATATATTATTATATCTTCCGAATCAGTTGTGACAATAACATAAATATAATTGAAGCTAATGAAATAGCTCGTGCATGTTTAAAAAATGACTTAAAATATAGTTTGAAAGAAGCAAGGATTATCAATAGTGCAAATGAAAGAATGCTGTGTTTTTATTTTGATAATCCTTTTGCTATAGATTTGTTTGAAAGAAACAAAGAAAGTATCAAAAATGACTTAAGATGTGAATACAAGAAAAAAATCAAACTTTATAAACGCATTGATTTTGTATTTTACGATATTTGCTCAAAAAACACTAATGAGCTTAAATCAAGAACAACAGAAGAAAAACAAATACTTCAAAGGGGTATAGATATGCTGGAAAATATTATAAAAAGGAGTAAAAATGGAAAACATAGATAATCAAAATAATCTAAAAGAACTATCTATGAAAATTGTATCTTTACATAAATCCATAGAGCACGCAGAGTATGAAAGAAGTGCTTTAAATTCAACCATTAAAGAATATAAAGAAGATTTAAAAACAGCTATAAGAGAGCTTGAGCAAATGAAAGAACCTAATCTTTTTAATCAAGAAAATAAAGAGGAATGAAATGTATACACCTAAATTATTTAATGATCACTTTCAAAACTACAAAAGATATCATATACCAAAAGCACAGCTTGTAATAGCTGATATACCTTATAATCTTGGAAATAATGCTTATGCGAGCAGTCCTGAGTGGTATATATGTGGTGATAATAAAAACGGCGAGAGTAAAAAAGCTAACAAGTCTTTTTTTGATACTGATCATAATTTTAATGTTAATGAATTTATGCACTTTTGTAGCACCATGTTAATAAAAGAGCCAAAAGAATGTGGCAAAGCACCATGTATGATAGTTTTTTGCTCTTTTGAGCAACAGTTCATGTTAATAAATGTGGCAAAAAAATATGGTTTTAATCATTACATTAACTTAGTTTTTAGAAAGCAAAGCTCATCACAAGTATTAAAAGCAAATATGAAAATAGTTGGAAATTGCGAATATGCTTTAATTTTGTATAGAGAAAAATTACCAAAGTTTAATAACGATGGAAAAATGATTATGAATTGCTTTGAGTGGGTAAAAGATAAAGATATTAACAAAATACATCCTACCCAAAAGCCTGTAAAACTTTTAGAAAGATTGATTGGCATTTTTACTGATGCTGGTGATGTGGTTATAGACCCTTGTGCTGGGAGTGGAAGTACATTGGTTGCTAGTGCAAATCTTAACCGCAAGGCTTATGGATTTGAAATTAAAAAAGATTTTTTTAAAAGTGCAAATGAGATTATGTTTAAACATGTAGAAAGAAGTTTGTTTGCATGATTAGAAAATAACAAAATAATATAGGTGAAAAAGCGAAGAAAAAGGATAAAAAAATGAACAAAGAACAATTTAATCAAATCAAAGAAAGGTTAAGATGTTAAATTTAAAAAGTTTAGAAATCACTTGCAAACAATGTAAAACTAAAATCACTTTAGATATAGGTAAAACTGTCATTGTATACCCACTTTGTAATAATGTTTTTTATAATTCTTACGATGAACACCATTTTCTAAACTAGGAAATATATTACAAAGTCTTAAAAGAGCATAAAAAAGCAGAGTTTAGATTTATCACAGATATAAAGGAGTAATATGCCAGAAGAAAACATCGTTAAAAAGGTTTGCAAAGAGCTAAATATCACACAAAAGAAGTTAAGCGAGATTTTTTTGGGGGGGGGGTGTATCTTTCTACTATTCAAAAATGAGTAGCTAATGATAATGACTTGCCTTTGCGAGCTAAAAAATCTTTAAATTTAGTATTAGAAAATCATCATTTAAAAACAAGACTTAAAACGCTTGATGAGTTTGAAAGTAAGAGTGTTTTAAGTTAGTTTTGTTAAAATTGGGCTATGTTAGAGTTACTTAAAAACATAGGACTTGGCTTATTTGTCAATGGAAATTATGCTTTGCTTAGTGGTAATATTACGCTAAATAACATTTATATAGTGTTTGGTAGTGTGACGCTTATGGCACTTAGCATTTATGCAGATAGAAAGGATAAAAAATGAGCGGTGAATATATAATTAGTGGATTTTTAACAATTTGTCTTATTATTGCTTTTTATGAGGCTTACAAAGCTTATAAAAAGGTAAAAAAACAACACTAAACTTATAAAACACTCCTGCTTTTAAATTAAAAAGCAGGAGTAATTATGCAAACTTTAACCCCAAAAACATTTTTTTAAATACAGAAGTTGCAATATGCAACAAAAAAAGATATAAAAAAGGATAAAAAGAAAATGACAGAAGAGAAAGAAAGTAAAGGTAGCTATAATCTACAGATTAAAATTCCAAATGAGCTAAAAGATAAATTAGAAAAAAAGCAGAAAAAGCTGGAGTATCTTTAAACCAGTATATAATGTATCTTTTTATTGACGATATTAAAAACGAACAGATTTAAAATCCGAGCGTTAGTCTAATTTCAATGTATATCATTATTATTTTTATGAAAAAATAATAATGATATTGACTAATAGTTTTTAATATATTATTATTTCAATAATTAAACATTGAAAAAGGATTATATTATTAATGATTTAGTTTATTTTTTAAATGGCGGTTTGGTTACAGACCAAAATAAAATTTCTACAATATCTAAAGTAGATATAAGTTCCATACAAAGACTTATAAGAAATTACAAGCAAGATTTAGAATATTTTGGGAAACTAGGCTTTGAACTTCAAAAAATAGCAAAGACCAACAAAAAGATTTACTATCTGAATGAACAGCAAGCAACGCTACTTTTAACTTATATGAAAAATAGCGAAAGTGTTAGAAATGCTAAAAAGTTTTAGTTTTTGCTTTTTATCAAATGAAAGAAAAGCTTAGAAGTCTAGAACAAGAACAAGAAAGGGCAAGATTTAAAGTCTTATCTAGTGAAAATCAAAGACTAAATTCTTTAAATCATCATCAGAGCTTAGGTTATAAATCTCAACTAGCACAGCAAAAAACTAATTTCAAAAATCAAATTAAAGCTTTAAAGTATGATCTAAATCAAACAAAAGATGAGTTAGATATTTGCAAAGGTGCATTAGAGGTTTTAAAAAGAAGAAAGGATTTTAGCAATGAAGAAAATTTAAGGCTTTTACAAAAAGAGCTAGCTAAGTATGGTTTGGTAATTTTTAATGAGCTAGATTTCGCTTTATGGAGTGAAAATCTTACTAAAAACATCATAGGTGAAACAAAACGAAGACTTGATGATTTAATAAATTATAATTATCAGATTTTAAAAGATAAATTCAATAAAAGATTAAATATAAAGGAGACAAAATGCTACAAATGATGAAAGATTTTTTAGATCAAAGAAATTTGATAGAAAAACACTTAGAAGAAATAAAACAACAATTATCAAAAATGCTTAAAGAATTTCTTTCTATAAGAAATGATCTTTCGTTTTCTAATGGATGTAACTCTTTAGAAGAAGAAATTAGACATTATTGGAAGGTAGAGGCTTGGCTTGATGTAGAGCTTAAAAGAATATGTATAAAGCTTATGGATACAAGAGTTTCTTATAATAGTTTTGATTTTGAGAATGTCAAAGTATTATTAGCACATACTTTAAGTTATGAAGAGCAAAAAGCCATTATAAAATCACTCAATTTAGAAACAAACATTAAAAAGGATTGATATGAAATTATTAAGTACAAAAGAAGTTGCACAGTATTTGGGTTTTAGCGTTGATAGGATAAGAAAAATGAGAATGAGAAAAAATCAAGCCATTTATAACTTTCCAAAGGGTGTTAGAGTAGGAAAAGTTTTAATGTATGAAAAGAAAGAAATTGATGATTGGATAAAATATTGCAAGGTTAGCTAAGCTTTCCTGCAAGTTTTTCTATATAATCTCCCCACCACTGCATTAATCTTCTTTTTAATTCTATATTTTTACTTCTATTGTAAGCTTTTAATATTGCATTTTTTTGCTCATGAGCTAAGCATTGTTCTGCTATATCCATACTTACTCCATGTTCTAATTGCTTTTCGTTTGCAATGCTTCTAAACATAGCACGAAATCCATGTGCGCTTTGAATTCCTTTATATCCTAAGCGTTTATTGGTATTGCATGTGATATTTTCACTATTACATCCTTTTTTAGAAGAACCAGCAAAAACATAACCATTGACTTTAATTGCATATTGATTTTTTAATATACTTATAGCTTGTTTGCTTAATGCTATATTATGCTCTTTACGCATTTTCATTTTTTGAGCTGATATAGTCCAAATTTCATTTTTAAAGTCTATCTCATCCCAAGTAGCTTTTATAATATTGCCAGGTCTTTGGGCTCTTAAAAGCACAAAAAACATTAAATTTTTATGACTTTGTTTGATATTTGAATGTATTAGAGTATTTATATATTCTTTAATATCAGATTCATCTAATAGGGTAAGTTGGTGTATAACCTGATTTGGTTTTTTAAATACAATATTGTTTTTGATAGAAGCTACGGGATTGTTTTCTATGATCTCAAGTTGCAAAGCATATTCAAATACTTTATTTATCCATATCTTTGCTTTTTGAAGCGTAGCGCTTTTATGCTCTATGGTCTTTAAAATATTAACAATATCTACTCTTTTTATATCATTAATATTTTTATATTCTAAAGATTTAAAAATACCTTCTTTGTAGCTTAGTCCTCTTTGGATTGTTTTCGTTGCTAAATTACTCTTTCTTGCATTTTCTAATACTTCATCATATAATACGCCAAATTTCAATCTTTTTGCATTGCTTATGTTTTGACCCTTGGCTTTTAGTTTGTGCGAATTTATAGCTATTTCTCTAAGCTCTGCTAGGGAAAGCAAGGGGTATTCCCCAAGTGTTATATAAGTATCATTAGCTTGTCTTGTTTTAAATAGTTTTCTACCACTAGGATAAACAAAAACATACGATCCTTTTATACTAGGATCACTAAATTTTATAAATTTTTTACCATTATCGCATTTTACGCTTTTTAAGAAACTATCTGTAAGTTTATTAATTTTTGCCATTTTTATTCTTTGTATTATTGTAAAAAGTAATCCATTTAGTAACCCACTTTTTTGCAATATTTTAACACAAAAAATAATGAAATAGAATAAAAAGAATGTTTATATAATCCCTTAAATATAGTATTTTAAAGATAATTTATTGGAAAATAACACTCGGGAGTAAAAAACAAATGGTGCCCGAGGTCGCCATATAATTTATTAATCAAACCACTAAGTATCCATACTTTATAAATTAAATATCTAAATAACATATA